>JBBKVZ010000284.1:0-11495 GCA_037968715.1 Pseudomonas sp. | reverse complement strand
CCGGCGCTGTTCGCCGCGACTATCGAGCAACTGCAAGCCCTCGGCGGTGAAGCGGTAGAAGTCGACTTTGCCCCCTTCCTCGAAGCTGCTCGCCTGCTGTATGCCGGCCCGTGGGTGGCCGAGCGCTACAGCGTGGCCGGGGCGCTGATCGAACAGCAACCAGAAGCGGTGTTGCCGGTGATCAAAGATGTGCTGAGCAAAGCCGCCGGCTTTAGCGCCGTGCAAACCTTCGAAGCGCAGTACCAACTGCAAGCCCTGAAAGCCCAATGCGATCAACTGATGACTGGGCTGGACTGTGTACTCACCCCGGCCTATCCACGCCCAGTAACCTTGGCCGAATTAGCCGCCGAGCCGGTGCAGCGCAACTCCGATCTCGGCTATTACACCAACTTTATGAACATGCTCGATTACGCCGCCGTCGCGCTGCCGGCCGGCTTTATGGCCAACGGCCTGCCATGGGGGGTAACCCTGTTTGGTCGGGTATTTACCGATCAATATTTGCTGAGTCTGGCTGATGCGCTGCAACGTCAGCAGGCTTTGCCGCTGGCCGGCGAACGCAGCCTGAGTGGCCCAGCACCGGCCAACACTGCCCGTAACGACATGGCCCGCGTGGTGGTCTGCGGCGCGCATCTGGATGGCCTGCCGCTGAACTGGCAACTCAAGCAACGCGGCGGCCGCTTGGTCGAGGCCACCCTCAGTTCGCCGGACTATCAGCTGTATGCCCTAGCCGGCGGCCCGCCATTTCGGCCGGGCATGGTCCGCGTCGCGGCGGGCGGCGTGGCCATCGCCGTGGAAGTCTGGGAGTTACCGAGCAGCGAACTGGGCTCCTTCCTCACCGGCATTCCCGCGCCATTGGGCTTGGGCAAAGTACAGCTGGCCAGCGGCGCGTGGGAGACTGGCTTTATCTGCGAACCATACGGCCTAGCTGGCGCCAGCGACATCAGCGCCTGCGGCGGCTGGCGCGCCTATATGCAGAGCAAAAAATAAGCTAAATAACCGGGCAGCTCAGCGCTGCTGGTCGCTACTGAGCAGTTATCTGGCGCGATCGGTAGCGACCACAACGGGCCTAACAGCAGGCGCGGCGCTAGGGCGCGGCGGCAAACTTGCACGGTGCGTCACGCGCCACAAAATGCAGCTCGGCAAAGCCGGCGTGCGCCTGCTCACCGGTGTTATCGGTGTCGGCCGTGACCGCCAGCAAACGCACCTGCAGCGCACTGCTGGCAAACGCCCGGCGGCCATCGGCAAGAATATCGCGCCGCTCATTCACCCAGTGCCCGGCATCTGCCGCGCCCGTACGCAGCACCCACATTTGCGCCCGCTCGGTATAGGTATTGGCCTGCAGGGTGCCGATCGGGTAGCGGTTATCCCAGACATAATTTAGCGCCGCATCCGGCACCTGCTCGCCATACCAACTCCGCGCTAACGCCAGCTTGGCGCGGGTGGTAAAACTCAGCTCAGCGGCCGGCAGGCTAAAGCCCAAGTACACCCGCGCGGCGTAATCATCGCCGGCTTTATTAGCCATATTGGCGGTCACTAAAGGAGCCTCCACGCGCCAGCGCCAACAGAGCACCGGCGTCTGTTTCAGGTCCACCGTCACCGGCCGGGCCAGCAATGCCATGCTGGCATTGGCAACGGCCTCGATGGCGATTACCCCGTCCCAGTCACGCAAACTAAATTGCGTTGCCGCGACCTTCGCGTCGAAGCGTAGTAGCTGCCAAGGTGCTGGCGGCGTCTGGCCGGCAGCGAAGCGCCCGACATCGACCGTCTCTGCCGCCAACGCGCTGCCACTATTCAGGCTGAGCAGGGCGAACAAGATGCTGAGTTTTTTTACCGCCATCAGTAGTTCCTCATTGCCGGTTAAGCACCAGCAGCCAGCAAGTTGCCCGCACGCGTATACCCGTTGATCCGGCTATTTATAATGGCTAATTGCCATAGTAAGATTGTTACAGGCGCGATCGCTAATAATCCGCCAAACTGGTCAGTCACGCACTGCGCAAGGGATACGCAATGAGAATTATCGGCTTGCTAATCGCAACCATCAGCCTGGCCACCGCGGCCAGCGCCAGCGAGACGGTGATCATCCAAGGCGACGATGCGTATCCTCCCTATGCCTACGTTGAAAACGGCCAGTACAAAGGTATTTACGTCGACCTACTCAACAGCGCCGCCAAGCAACTGGCACCGCAATATAACGTGGTGCTCGAGCCCATTCCTTGGAAGCGCGGCTTGAAAAATCTCGAAACTGGCCACTCTCTGGGCTTATTTCCGGCCTACCGGGTTAAGCAACGCAGTTATATCAGCGAGTATTCGACGCCACTGTATCGCGAGACGGTTGCACTGTTTTGCACCGACGCCGTAATGGCCAAGTCACCGCACAAATTCCCCAATGACTTTGCCGGGCTGAGCATCGGCACCAATCTCGGTTTTGCCCTCGGCGAGCAAATGACCGCCGCCGTTAAGGCCAAGGTTTTCACCTTCAGCGAAAACCCGGGTAACCAAGCCAACCTGCAAAAACTCCAGGCCGGCGAGATTGATTGTTATGCCAACGATCGTCTGGCGGTGTACTACTCGTACAATTTATTGCTCGCCAAACAACGGCAGCACAGCCTAACTCGCTTCAATAACTTTCGGTTGCAGCAAGCGGTAGAGGTTTCTCAGGAAGACGCTTTTATTGCCTACAGCGCCGCCAACACCATCAGCTACAAGCGCGACTTCATCTTAAAGATCAACGCCGCGCTGCAACAGCTGATCGATAGTGGCCACCTAGAGGCCTTAATCAACCGCGCAGTTGAGCCCAAGTCACGGCCTAGCGCTAACTAACCGAGCGCGGTACACGCCGCACTAAAAATCGCTCGCGTAACACTGGGCGCAGCGCGCTTATTTACCTGCGTCAATAAACGGCAAGGTGCCATTGGGCAGCATGGTGGTCGGTAGTTTGCCGTCCCAGCGCTCAGCTTTGGTCAGTTCGATCAACGCCGGATTGTTGCTCAACGCCAAGGTCTTGGCCTTGATGGCATCTGCTTCGGCATCGCCGCGCAGGCGCGTGGCTTCAGCATCCGCCTTGGCTTGGGCAACCCGCGAATCGGCATCGGCTTGCGCGCGAGTGACCACGATCTGTGCTTCTACCTGCTCGGTGGCGAGCATTTGTTCGCGGGTTTTCACCTCGACTTCGGCCTTCATGCGCAGAGCAATGGAGCGCTCGTAGTCATCAGAGAAATCTATATTTTCAATTTGCACGCCGTCGATTACTACCGGCCCGGCGATGGCTTCCTTGATGGCCTTGGTCACGTCATTTACGAACTTGCCACGGTTTTGCACCGAGTTAACCGCGTTGTACTGACCGAAGACATTCTCCACCTGCGTCGGCACTTGGCGGCTGATCAGGCGGTTAACCAAGCCGTTCAAGTCTTGATATTGCATATAGACCTTATCCACTTCAGTCGGCAGCACATGCCAAGACACCGAGACATTCAGTGTCGCGGTTTGCTGGTCCTTGCTGTACGCCTGCAAGCCTTGGTAAGTGGTGGCGTTGCTCTGCACCGAGATGAACTTAACCGTTTCAATAAACGGGATTTTGAACGACAAGCCCGGGTCTACCACCCGAACCAGCGCGCCATTGCGCAGTAGCACGCCGCGCTCGGTTTCATCCACGGTGTACCAAGAGCCCATCAGCGTCACCAGCAGCAACAGTACGACGGCGATGCCGACCACGGACTTAACATTAAATTGTTGATTCATCCTGCCCATCCTTTTCGGGGTTTTATCGGTTTGCTGACAAGCATATAGCAAGCGCCGCGCCGGGTTTGTGCGCCCGCGCTAAGGGCGTGCCAGCAACAGCAAACTCAGCGAGTAGTTGCAGCAGCGAAAAATATGGCTATGGCCTAGTGATGTGTTGCAGGCGCTATTTTGTAGGCTGGGCTTTAGCCCATCAGCGCGGGGTAACAGCCTTGGTGGGCTAAAGCCCACCCTACGTTTTGCGCTCAACATGCAACGGGCACATAGCCAAAAAAACCCATCAGCCATACGACCGTCGGTCTGCCCACTGGCAAAGCAACGCAAAACTTGCCCCAGCTCAATACCGCAATGCCCTCGCAGCGCAGACTCGATGTTCGTTTTTGAGTTTGCTAACGCAGGGAGAATGCTCATGCAACAGACCATGCAAGCCGCCGTCGTGCACGCCTACGGCCAGCCGTTACGCCTCGAAGAAGTCCGCGTGCCACTGCCAGGGCCGGGGCAGATTCTGGTTAAGATTGCGGCCAGCGGCGTCTGCCACACCGACTTACACGCCGCCGACGGCGACTGGCCAGTGCAACCGCCGCTGCCGTTTATTCCCGGTCACGAAGGGGTCGGTTTTGTGGCCGCCGTCGGCAGCGGCGTGACCCGCGTGAAAGAAGGCGATCGGGTTGGCGTGCCGTGGCTGTACAGCGCTTGCGGCTGTTGCGAACACTGTCTAACCGGCTGGGAAACGCTCTGCGAGAGCCAACAAAATACCGGTTATTCGGTTAACGGCGCCTACGCCGAATACGTACTGGCCGACCCTAACTACGTGGGCATCTTGCCGAAGAACGTCGGTTTTACTGAGATCGCGCCGATTCTCTGCGCCGGGGTCACCGTGTACAAAGGCCTAAAAGTTACCGGCGCGCGCCCCGGCCAGTGGGTGGCGATCAGCGGCATCGGCGGTCTCGGCCATGTGGCCGTGCAATACGCCCGCGCCATGGGCCTGCATGTGGTGGCCGTGGATGTCGACGACGCCAAGCTGGAGCTGGCCCGCAGCCTTGGCGCTAGCTTGTGCATCAACGCCACACGCGAAGACCCAGCCACCGTGGTGCAACGCGAAATCGGCGGCGCGCACGGCGTGCTGGTCACGGCGGTGTCCACCGGCGCCTTCAATCAGGCCATCGGCATGGCTCGTAGGCGGGGCACCGTGGCGCTGGTCGGCCTGCCACCGGGCGATTTCCCAACGCCAATCTTCGACGTAGTGCTGAAAGCCATCAGCATCAGCGGCTCCATCGTCGGCACCCGCGCCGACCTACAAGAGGCGCTGGACTTCGCCGCCGAAGGGCTGGTCAAAGCCACCGTACATGGCGGCAAACTGGAGAACATCAACCAAATCCTCGACCAGCTACGCGGCGGACAGATCGAGGGACGGGTGGTGCTGGAGATGTAAGCCGCGGCACTCGTAGGGTGGGCTTCAGCCCACCAACACCCTTGCGCCCTGCGGTGGGCTAAAGCCCACCCGACAACAGCCTCAATTACTCCGCAGCGCCAAGCCCCGCCTCCAGCTTGCGCCACAGCAAGCGTACCGCTGCCTTGCGTTGCAGAGCGCTGCGGTACAGGCGGATTTCCAGTGGCACTTGCCAGTGCTCGCCACCGCAGACCTGCAATTCGCCGCGCGCCAGTTCAGCGGTTACGCTCAGGCGCGGCACCCAAGCCACGCCGAGTCCTTGCAGGGCCATGCTCTTTAAACTGTCGGCCATCGCCGTTTCGTACACGGTGGTCGAGCGCAGCGCGCGTTGGCGCAGCAGGATGTTTACCGAACGACCGAGAAAAGCTCCGCTGCTGTAGGCCAGTAAGGGCACGCTTTGCCCACTGTCTAGGTCGAACAACGGCTGGCCCTGCGCGTCCACGGCGCACACCGGCAACATCGCCGTGTCACCTAAATGCAGCGAGGGGAACAGCTCCGGGGCCAGTTGCAGCGTGGCGTCTGGGTCGTAGTAGGCGAGGATTAAATCGCAGGCGCCTTCACGCAACGCATGCACCGCTTCACCGACGTTGCTGGCCACCAGCCGGGTATTCAGTGGCAGGCCTTCACGGCGCAAGCGCGCCATCCAGGCCGGAAAAAACCCCAGGGTCAGCGAGTGGGCGGCAGCAATTTGCAGCACCTCGCCCTGCTGGCCTTCGATATTGTGCAGATGGCGCACCACCTCGCCGAGCTGTTCGGTGAGGTTGCGCGCGGTGCTGAGAAACAGCAGCCCGGCCTCGGTCAGTTCGATGGGTGTAACCGCACGGTTGACCAAGGTCAGCCCCAGCGCCGCCTCTAGGCTTTGAATTCGCCGACTAAACGCCGGCTGGGTGACGAAGCGTTTTTCCGCTGCCCGCGAGAAGCTGCGGCTGGCGGCCAATGCCACGAAGTCGTCCAGCCATTTGGTTTCCAGATTCATCGCAGCTCACCCTGCTCGTAGGCTGGGCTTTAGCCCAGCATTGATTTCGTCTGTATCGGTGGGCTAAAGCCCAGCCTACGGCGGCGTCGTTTGATATTTCATACGACTCAACCACTACGCGAGTCACTGCCGCATTATGCCGAATACGCATAGCACAGCAACTAACGGCATTGGCAAAATCTTGGATAAAGCCAGAATATATAGGCATCGCGGCGTTTGCCGTATTGCCAACGAGCCACCAACATCATGTCCGTTATTGCATCATCGCGTTTGGAAAAAGACTTACTCGGCTGCCTCGATGTTCCATTTGAGGCCTATTACGGGATTCAGACCCTGCGCGCCGTGCAGAATTTTCAACTCTCCGGCATCCCTTTGGCGCACTTTCCGCGCTTGGTGATCGGACTGGCGATGGTCAAGCAGGCGGCGGCAGACGCCAACCGGGAGCTGGGCCATTTGTCTGCGGCCAAGCATGCCGCCATCAGCAGCGCTTGCACGCGCATCATCCAAGGCGAGTTCCACGAGCAGTTCGTGGTCGACATGATTCAAGGCGGCGCCGGCACCTCGACCAACATGAACGCCAACGAGGTGATCGCCAATATCGCCCTAGAAGCCATGGGCCATCAGAAAGGCGAGTACCAATACCTGCACCCAAACAACGATGTGAACATGGCGCAGTCGACTAACGACGCTTACCCGACGGCTATCCGCCTGGGCTTGCTGCTCGGTCACGACGCTCTGCTCGCCAGTCTCGACAGCCTGATCCAGGCTTTCGCCGCCAAGGGCACTGAGTTCAGCCACGTCCTGAAGATGGGCCGTACCCAGCTGCAAGACGCCGTGCCGATGACCCTGGGCCAAGAATTCCGCGCCTTCGCCACCACCTTGAGCGAAGACCTGGCGCGCCTGAAAACCCTCGCTCCCGAGTTGCTGACCGAAGTGAACCTGGGGGGCACCGCGATCGGCACCGGCATCAACGCCGACCCACGCTACCAACACCTGGCCGTATCGCGTCTGGCAATCATCAGCGGTCAACCGCTGGTACCAGCCGCCGACCTTATCGAAGCAACGTCCGACATGGGCGCCTTCGTACTGTTCTCCGGCATGCTCAAGCGTACCGCGGTCAAGCTGTCGAAGATCTGCAACGACCTGCGCCTGCTGTCCAGCGGTCCGCGCACCGGTATCAACGAAATCAACCTGCCGGCGCGTCAGCCAGGCAGCTCGATCATGCCCGGCAAGGTCAACCCGGTTATCCCCGAAGCGGTGAACCAGGTGGCATTCCAGATCATCGGCAACGACCTGGCACTGACCATCGCAGCCGAAGGCGGCCAACTGCAATTGAACGTGATGGAGCCTTTGATCGCCTTCAAGATCTTCGACTCGATCCGCCTGCTGCAACGTGCGATGGACATGCTGCGCGAGCACTGCATCGTCGGCATCACCGCCAACGAGGAACGCTGCCGTGAACTGGTCGAGCATTCGATCGGCCTGGTCACCGCGCTGAACCCGTACATCGGCTATGAAAACGCCACCCGCATCGCCCGTATCGCCCTTGAAAGCGGCCGCGGCGTGTTGGAACTGGTGCGCGAAGAAGGCTTGCTCGACGATGCCATGCTCGCCGACATCCTGCGCCCGGAAAACATGATTGCTCCGCGTCTGGTGCCTTTGAAGGCTTAACCAAACGCCGGCTCTTTCTCTTTTAACGAAGAGCACGAAGAGCCACGCTCACCAGGTCGAGGGACTAGACACCTCTCACCTTTTGAGGGCTTGGGAATTTATTTTCCAGGCCCTTTTTTTTAACTCATCGCAGCAAAACGGAATGTCTGGAGACTGAGAAAAGCAGCTCCCACATCAGCCTGAAGCTGAAAATGTCAGGGGTATCAAAGGCTTAGTTTCATCGCCCGTGCAGACGGACGGCGCACTCATAGGTATAGTGCCGCCCCTCTTCGCGTGAGCGGTCGTCGGTAACGAAGCCCAAACCCATGCGAAATCCGAACTAACAACAACCCGCGATATGGAATCGGGACGAACCTTCGCCCCACCTGCTTTGCCGTGTGCAGACCGGTGTAACACGATGTTTCGAACCAGCCAGCATTTGCCTACATAAAAAACAGCGAGGAATACTCCATGCTCGAAGTCATCAACGACTTCCTCTCAGGGAAAGTACTGATCGTGCTCATTGTCGGGCTCGGTAGCTACTTCACGATCCGCTCGCGTTTCGTACAATTTCGTCATTTTTTCCACATGTTTTCGGTGTTCGGCAATAGCCTGCGCAGCAGCGCCGGCCAACTCAGTTCATTCCAGGCACTGATGCTCAGCCTCGCCGGCCGGGTGGGTGCGGGCAACATCGCGGGGGTCGGCATTGCCGTGACCCTGGGTGGTCCCGGTGCGGTGTTCTGGATGTGGGTGACCGCGCTGGTCGGCATGTCCAGCAGCTTCTTCGAATGCTCCCTGGGCCAGCTCTACAAGCGCTGCGACTCCGAAGGCCAGTACCGTGGCGGCCCGTCCTATTACATCCAGCATGGCCTGGGTAAACGCTGGCTGGGCATGGTCATGGCGGTGTTGCTGCTGGTGACCTTCGGCTTCGCCTTCAACGGTCTGCAATCCCACGCTGTGACCCACTCGCTGAACAACGCTTTCGGCCTCGACACCACCTACACCGGCCTGGCCCTGGCGGTACTGCTGGGCCTGGTGTTCATCGGTGGCATCAAGCGGATCGCCAAGGTTGCTGACCTGCTGGTGCCGGTGAAAACCCTGGTGTACATCGGCGTGACCATCTATGTGATCGTGCTTCAGTTCGACCATGTACCTTTGATGCTGATGACCATCGTCAAAAGCGCGTTCGGTCTGGACCAGGCTTTCGGCGGGCTGATCGGCAGCGCCATCGTCATGGGCGTGAAACGCGGCGTGTTCGCCAACGAAGCCGGCCTGGGCAGTGCGCCCAACGTTGCCGCCGTGGCCTCGGTCGAGCACCCGGTGGCACAAGGCGTGGTTCAGGCATTCAGCGTGTTCCTCGATACCTTTGTGATCTGCACCTGCACCGCGCTGCTGATCCTGCTCTCGGGCTTCTATACCCCGGGTTTCGAAGGCGACGGTATTGCCCTGACCCAGAACTCCCTGGCGGCGGTAGTCGGTGACTGGGGCCGGATGTTCATCAGCGTCGCGCTGGCGTTGTTCGTGTTCACCTCGATCCTCTACAACTACTACCTGGGCGAGAGCAATTTGCGCTTTTTGATCGGCGACAACCGCAAAGCGCTGATCGGCTACCGTGCGCTGGTGCTGGTATTAATCTTCTGGGGCGCCATCGAGAACCTCGGCACGGTGTTCGCCTTCGCCGACATCACCATGACCATGCTGGCCTTCGTCAACCTGATCGCGCTGTTCCTGTTGTTCAAGGTTGGCATGCGCATTCTGCGGGACTACGACGACCAGCGCGCGGCGGGCATCAAAGCACCAGTGTTCGATTCCAGCAAGTTCCCGGACCTGGATCTCGACCTGAAAGCCTGGCCCGCCAATCCACCAGCTGCGATCACTCAAACCGAGGCCACACCTGCGGTCGTGAGCGCAGCGCAACGCTGATCGCCAAAACCGGGCGCAATCCGTTGCGTCCGACGTGACACACCGCGCGGTCAGCGTCATGCTCGACCGTACGGTGTGCTCGTTCAGGAGATTCCCACATGAACCCCGAAACTTATCCCGCAGCGCAACACGTCATGGTGCTCTACACCGGCGGCACCATCGGCATGCAAACCAGTGCCCACGGGCTGGCCCCGGCGTCCGGTTTCGAAGCGCGGATGCGCGACTACCTGCACAGCCAGCCAGAGCTGGTGATACCGGACTGGCGCTTCTGCGAAATGGCCCCGCTGATCGACAGCGCCAACATGACTCCCGCCTATTGGCAGCGCTTGCGTGAAGCAGTCATCGACGCCGTCGACGTCCAGGGTTGCGATAGTGTACTGATCCTCCACGGCACCGACACCCTCGCTTACAGCGCCGCGGCCATGAGCTTCCAGTTGCTTGGCCTGCATGCGCGAGTGGTGTTTACCGGCTCGATGCTGCCGGCCGGCGTACTCGACAGCGATGCCTGGGAAAACCTCAGCGGCGCGTTGGTCGCGCTGGGTCAGGGCCTGGCACCAGGCGTGCATTTGTACTTCCACGGCGAACTATTGGTGCCGACCCGCTGTGCGAAAATTCGTAGCTCTGGTCGTCATCCGTTTGCCAGATTGAAGCGTAACGGTGGCGTGGCCAAGGCGCCGTCAGTTCCCGTTCAGCTGGAATACCATCAGAGCAAGCAACTGGCCCAGGTTGGTGTATTGCCGTTGTTTCCTGGGGTTGGTGCCGAACAACTGGATGCTCTGTTCGATAGCGGTATTCAGGGATTGGTGCTCGAGTGCTTCGGCAGCGGCACAGGGCCAAGCGACAACCCCGAGTTCCTTGCCAGCCTGCAACGAGCGCGGGACAACGGCATAGTGGTCGTAGCAATTACTCAGTGCCATGAAGGCGGGGTGGTGCTGGACATCTACGAAGCCGGCAGCCGTTTGCGTGACGCTGGTGTGTTGTCCGGTGGCGGCATGACTCGCGAGGCGGCGTTCGGCAAGTTGCAAGCGTTGCTCGGAGCGGGGCTTGAGACAGATGAGATTCGGCGGTTGGTTGAATTGGATTTGTGCGATGAGTTGAGCTGAGCTCGACTTTAGAACCACCCCAATGCTGGAACCGAGCATGCTCCACTCGCACCTCACCACTCTCAACGCAGTCTCCCTAATCCTCAGCACCTTCAAGGCCGAAGGCCTGTCCAACGAAGCTCTGTTGGCCGGAAGCGGTATCAGCGCGGCGGATCTGAGCCGGGCGGACACGCGCATCACCAGCAACCAGGAAATGCAGGTCTGCGCCAATGCAGTCGCCCTCAAGCGTGACATCGGCCTGGAATTGGGCAGGCGCATGCATGTTTCCTCCTACGGCATACTCGGTTATGCCCTGCTCACCAGTGCCACCTTAGGTGACGCTTTGCGTCTGGCGTTGCGCTATCCGGCGCTGTTGGGAACACTTTTCGAGCTGAGCCTGGAGGAGGATGGCGAGTGCATCTGGCTCATGGCCGGCGACTATCGGGAAAACCCGGCGCTGGCGGTGTTCAACATCGAATTCTGCCTGGTCTCGATGAAAGTCATCTGTGACGACCTGCTGGGTCACCCACTGCCATTACTCGGCGCCCGCTTCGAATATTTCGCGCCGGACTACCAGCCCCGCTACACCGAGCACTTCAACTGCCCGCTGCACTTCGAGGCGCGGGACAACGCCTTCGCGTTTGATAAACGCTGGCTCGATCATCCCTTGCCACTGGCC
>JBBKVZ010000283.1:0-7089 GCA_037968715.1 Pseudomonas sp. | reverse complement strand
TCAACCGGCGCCTCGCAAGTCGGGCAGGTGACAGTGGTGATAGTGCTCATGCTTGACCTGTGTGCAGGGTTAAATAAAAACGGTGTAGGCGCTCAACTTCAGCTTGTAGCCAGTTTATATCGCGGTCGTTAAGCAGTACATCATCGGCGTGACGTAAGCGCTCTTCGCGGCTGGCTTGTGCCTTGAGGATGGCTTGCACTTGTGCCTCGTTGACTTGGTCACGCTGCATGGTGCGCTCTAGTTGCAATTGCTCGGGCGTATCTATCACCAGTACGCGCTGGGTGAGTAGGTGTTGACCTGATTCTACCAGTAGTGGTGACACCAAAATGGCGTAGGGTGATTGGGCCTTGGCCAAGTTGCTGATGATTTCCTGGCGGATAAGCGGGTGTAGTAATGCCTCCAGCCAGCGTCGCTCTTCTGGATTCTGGAATATTTGAGTTCGCAAAGCTCCGCGATCTAGTTGGCCGTCTGCTAGCAAAACCCCTGCACCAAAATGCGCAGCAATTTGCGCCAGCGCGGGTCGATCCGGCTCGACCACCCAGCGTGCGGCGTGATCGGCGTCCACGGTATGCACGCCTAAATCCATAAAGTGCTGTGCGGCGGCGCTTTTGCCGCTGCCGATGCCGCCGGTTAGGCCCAGAATCCAAGCTGCGCTCATTTAAAGCCGGCGATCTGCAGGTAGGTGCCAGTAATCTGGTCGCCCCACAGCAGTGCAATCCAACCGGCAATGGCCAAGTAAGGGCCGAAGGGGATGGGCGTACTGGTTTCGGCGTTACGTAACTTGAGCATAATCAGGCCTAGCACGGCGCCAACCAAGGAAGACAGCAAAATAGTTAGCGGCAGAATCTGCCAGCCGCCCCAAGCGCCGAGCATGGCCAGTAGCTTGAAGTCGCCATAGCCCATGCCTTCCTTGCCAGTAACCAACTTAAATAGCCAATACACCGACCACAGGCTCAGATAGCCAGCGATAGCACCCCAGAGCGCGTCGGCTGGGCTGGTAAACAGGCCGAACTGGTTAATGATCAAGCCCAGCCACAGCAGTGGCAGCACCAAGGAGTCTGGCAGTATCTGGTGGTCGGCATCAATCAGGCTCATCGCCAGCAGGCCCCAAGTCAGTACTAGCATGGCTCCGGTCTGCCAAGTAAAACCGAAATGCCAAGCGATATAGGCCGAGAGCAGGCCGCAGCTTAGCTCTACCAGCGGGTAGCGTGGGCTGATAGGTGCTTTGCAAGCTGAGCATTTGCCGCGCAAAAACAGGTAGCTGATGATGGGGATATTTTCCCAGGGTTTGATCTCGTGCGAGCAATGAGGGCAGCTTGAGTTAGGCAAGATCAGGTTAAATATTTTGCCGCTAGTTTCGGCGGGTAAGTTGAGTATTTCACGAGCTTGAGTTTGCCAGTCATGTAGCAGCATCTTTGGTAGGCGGTAAATAACTACATTAAGGAAGCTGCCAATCAATAAACTTAATAGCAGTACGGCGCAAACAAAGGCCGGCAAGTTGCCGGCCAAAAGACTAAATAGAGTCATAAGTTATCCGACGACTTGGCCGAGCTGGAATATTGGTAAGTACATGGCAATAACCAGGCCGCCAATGAGTACGCCGAGTATCGACATGATAATAGGCTCCATTAAGCTGGTGAGGCCGTCGACGGCATTATCTACTTCGGCCTCGTAGTAGCTGGCTACTTTATCCAACATTCCGTCGAGGGCGCCAGACTCTTCGCCAATGGCCGTCATCTGTATGGCCATGGAGGGGAATACGCCGGTCGAGCGCATTGAGAAATTCAATTGCATCCCAGATGAAACGTCTTGCTTGATTTTGAGCACTGCGGTCTTAAAAACGATATTGCCAGTGGCGCCAGCAACCGAATCTAGGGCTTCAACCAGTGGTACGCCGGCGGCAAAGGTGGTCGCTAGGGTTCGGGCGTAACGTGCCACTGAAGACTTATAAATAATATCGCCAATTACCGGTGCTTTAAGTGCTAGGCGGTCGAGCCAGTTGCGAAACTTCTCGGAGCGTTTTTTTATTTCGCTGAAGCCGAAAATAGTACCGGCTACCCCGCCGATAAATAGGTACCAGTATTGTTCTAAGCCTTCAGATAGGCCTACAACAAACAGTGTAAATGCAGGTAGTTCTGCGCCAAATCCGCCAAATACCATTTTAAACTGTGGTACTACTTTTAACAATAAAATGCAGGTCACGATAGTGGCTACTATTATTACTGCCATTGGGTATTTTGTGGCTTTTTTGATTTTGGCTTTGAGTGCTTCGGTTTTTTCTTTATAGGTGGCTACCCGGTCAAGTAGGGTTTCGAGTGCGCCAGCTTGTTCGCCAGCGTCCACCAGATTACAGAAAAGATCATCAAAATATAGCGGGTGCATGCGCAGTGATGCAGCAAAACTATTGCCCGCGGCGACGTATTGTTTTACGTCGTCAACCAGTTTGCGCATGTTGGGGTTTTCTAGGCCCTCAATAATAATATCGAAAGATAGCAGTAGCGGGACGCCGGACTTCATCATGGTGGCCATCTGCCGGGCAAAAATAGCGATGTCCATCGGTTTTATCTTTTTACCCGCGCTGAAAATTGACACCGTTTTTTTGCGCACCTTGCTTGCGTTAATGCCTTGCTTGCGCAGCTGTGCTTTCACCAAGGCCTGGCTTTGCCCGTTAAGCTCGCCTTTAATTTTGCTGCCTTTTTTGTCGGTACCTTCCCAGCTGAATGTGCTGGTTTTTATTGCTTTAACGGCCATGGCTTAGTCCTTGGTTACCCGGTTCACTTCTTCGAGGCTGGTCACGCCTTGCATGGCCTTCAGCAGGGCTGAGGTTCGTAGGTCGTTAAAGCCGTCTTTGCGCATCTGCACAGAAATATCAATGGAGTTGCCTTCCTCCATGATAATCCGTTGCAGGGCCGGCGTGTTTTTAACCACTTCATATATTCCGACACGCCCTTTGTAGCCGTTGTTGCAGTTTTCACAGCCTGCGGGGCCAAAAATCTTGAAGGTGCCGATTTTGTCTTCGGGGAAGCCTTCCTCCAGCAATGCCTCACGAGGGATCTGCACTTCTTTTTTGCAGTAGCTGCACAGCTTGCGCGCCAGTCGCTGGGCAATAATCAGGTTAACCGAGGTAGCAATGTTAAAGGATGGCACACCCATATTGCGCAACCGCGTGAGGGTTTCGGCAGCGCTGTTGGTGTGCAGGGTGGACATCACCATGTGTCCGGTTTGTGCCGCTTTAATGGCAATCGAGGCGGTCTCCAGGTCGCGAATCTCGCCGACCATGATGATGTCCGGGTCTTGGCGCAAGAAGGACTTTAGTGCAGCGGTGAAGTCCATGCCTTGCTTTGGGTTAACGTTAACCTGATTGATGCCTTCGAGGTTAATCTCTACCGGATCTTCGGCGGTGGAGATGTTAACGTCGGGCGTGTTGAGGATATTCAGCCCGGTATACAGCGAAACCGTCTTGCCCGAGCCGGTGGGGCCGGTGACCAAGATCATGCCTTGCGGCTGCTTTAGCGCGGCCATGTACAGATTTTTTTGCACTTCTTCATAGCCCAGCGCATCAATGCCCATTTGTGCACTGGAGGGGTCGAGAATTCGCATTACAATCTTCTCGCCCCATAGGGTGGGACAGCTGCTAACGCGAAAGTCGATGGATTTTGTCTTGGATATACGCATCTTGATCCGGCCATCTTGCGGCCTGCGGCGCTCGGAGATATCCAAACTGGCCATCACTTTTAAGCGCGCAGAAATACGTGGTGCTAGCTGGATGGGGGGGCGGGCAATTTCGCTGAGTATGCCGTCGGTGCGAAAGCGCACCCGATAGGTTTTCTCATAAGGCTCAAAGTGCAGGTCGGAGGCGCCGGCTTTAATGGCGTCGAGCAACATCTTATTAACGAAGCGCACCACGGGCGCATCGTCTGTAGCGTTGCCCTCGCCGGCATCATTTTTATCGTCATCGACCGCTTGAATATCGACGCCGTCTAAGTCGATATCACCCAAGTCTTCCATGCCGCTGCCGGCCTGATCGAAGAATTTTTCGATGGCGTCGCCGAGTTTGTCATCTTCGACCAAGATGGATTCGGTGGTGAGGCCGGTGGCAAATTGAATATCGGTAACGGCCTGATGGTTGGTCGGGTCAGAAACGGCCACAAACAATTTATTGCCGCGCCGCCACAGGGGCAGGGCGCGGTGTTGGCGAATCAGCTTCTCGCTGACCAAATCTTTCGGTTGGGCTTCTTTGTCGATACTGCCAAGGTCGAGAAAGGCGCTGCCAAATTGCTCGGCGGCTAACTCAGCAATCGCTCGGCTTTTTACCAGTTTGTTTTGGACCACGTAGGTGACCAGCGAGATTTTATTGCGCAGCGCTTGGGCTTGCGCCTGCTGGGCGCTTTTCTCATCCAGTAGCTCTGCCAGTACCAATTGCTTGGCCAAGCCGGTGAGGTTGACGATGTCGTTCATGGGGCGTGCTCAGAAGAATCATGCGTGTCTTATAGCCTAGCACGCAGGTTGCTGCCAAATACGTCAATGGCGAGTGACAAAAATTGTCGGTTAGTGGTTATTTAGGTTGTTCGTTAGGCTTCCCTTGAGTGCTTTAGCAGTGCGGGCGCTATTATTTAGTGTGCGCATAGGTGTGGTTTGTTGTTGTTGCGGCGCTGTTTTGGAAGTTGGCATGTACTCTGCATTGTTACTCGCAGGTCACATGACCTCACCCAGTCGAGGAGATACATAATGAAAACTCAAATGCAAAAAGGCTTTACCCTTATCGAACTGATGATCGTAGTTGCAATTATCGGCATTTTGGCCGCTATCGCCCTACCTGCCTACCAGCAATACATCAACAAGGCCAAGCTTAACTCTTGTCTTGGTGAGGCCTCCGCGTATACCAAGGCTCGTGTTGCCTCTATTAATGCAGAGACTACTCTTTCTAACTATACTCCAGCTGCCTGTACCGGTATCTTGGCAGGTGCTGAGCCTACGACTCTCGCTACATTGACTGGCAACATGACATTCACCGCCAAGGATGCAAACACTTCAACCATTACATGTGTATGGGCTACTGCTTCTTGCACAGCGCCAGCATTGTAATTTCCGAGCGTAGGAATGGGGTCTAGGAATTGGGTCAGACACGATAAGTTGAACATTCGAGTTTGATCATGTTTCACCGCAAAAATGCCTCCCCCTGTTCGGGGCATTTTTTTGTTTGGGGGAAATGCGCAGGGGTAATGGGGTCAGACTCGATTATCGCGGCATAGAGGGGTAATGGGGTCAGACTCCGCGGTAATGGGGTCAGACTCGATTATCGCGGTATCACGGATTCGTAGGATGGAATCGCCATGGGCGCTTCCGTCATTTACCGCGAACCGCTCGCCGATTGTGTTGCAAATCAACGCCCCGCCTTGTGCGGGGCGTTTTGTTTGGTGGTGTGTCTGCTCGCAGAGCAGGCATTGCTTCTAGAGTTCGCGGCTGCTGAGTGCCACTGGCTGTGTCTGTTTGCGCCATTGCAGGACGACCAGTAGCAGTGTGGGTAAGCCGAGGATGGCAGTGGCCAAAAAGAACTGCGCATAGCCAAGGTTTTCCACCATAACTCCGGAGTAACCGCCGATCAGCCTTGGCAGTAGCAGCATCAGTGAGCTGAGCAACGCGTATTGGGTGGCCGAGAACTTGAGGTTGGTTAGGCTCGACAGGTAGGCGACAAAAGCTGCGGTGGCTAACCCTGAACTGAAATTATCGAAGGAAATGCTGATTACCAGCATTTGCAGGTTGGCACCCATGTCGGCCAGCAGCACAAACAGCAAGTTAGTGGCCGCCGATGCCACGCCGCCGATAAATAGAATGGGCATGATGCCAAAACGGACTATCAGCAATCCGCCTAAACCGGCGCCGAACAGGGTCATAAACAAGCCAAAAATTTTGCTGACGCTGGCGATTTGCTCTTTGCTGAAGCCTTGGTCGATGTAAAACACGTTGGCCATTACGCCCATCACCGTGTCCGACATTCGGTAGGTGGCGACCAAACCGAGTAACAGGAAGGCCTGCCAGCGGTAACGGACAATAAAATCATTCACAGGCGTCAGTACTGGCGCCAATCCGCGCCGCCCGCCCGTGGATAAACACATCACGGTGAGTGTGGTGTAGAGCAAGGCGCGCATTAAGGCGCGATCGTCACGCAGCAGTTCGTACGGGCTTACTGCGCCACTGACTAAGCTGGCGAAGTCAGTATAGAAAAACTGGGTAAACATCGCCGGTACTGAAATCAGTAATACGATCAGCACCAAAACCGAAACCAGCTGGTGACTGAGCCCGTAACGTTCAGCTGAGTGCTGGGTGCACTCAGGTAGTGGTGGCTCGCGCATCCACAGTGTGGTGATTAGCCCTGGTAGCATCAACATGGCAAATATCAGGTAAGTGCTGGCCCAGGCACCGTGCTGATACTCAAGACTTGATGCGCCGAACCAGTCGGCAAAATACAGCGCTCCAGCCGTAGCGAGCAGGACGGCAACCCGATAACCCGCCATATAAGTGGCGGCCAGCGCAGCTTGCAGGCTGTCATCAGCAATTTCCAGGCGATAGGCGTCTACGGCAATGTCTTGGGTGGCGGAGGCGAATGCGACGATGACGGCCAATGCGATCAGGCCGTTGAGATGAATTTTGGGATCGCAAAAAGCCATGGCGACCAAGCCCAGTGCTACCAGCGTTTGCGATAACACCAGCCACGAGCGACGTCGGCCGAGGCCGCCCAATATGGGTAGGCGCCATTGGTCGAGTAGGGGTGACCACACCCATTTAAAGGCATAAGCCAGGCCGATTAAGCTAGCAAAGCCGATGGTTTCCCGGGCGATACCCGCTTCGCGCAGCCATACCGATAGGGTCGAGAACACCAGCATGTAAGGCAGGCCTGCGGCAAAACCGAGCAGCAACATGGCGAGCGAGGCGGGTGTGGCGTAGGCCTTTAGGGCAGCCCGCCAACTTTTTTTATGCGGTGTGGCGTGCGAGCGTTGCTCAGACATAAACGAGCCTGCGGTATACGGGCATGCACTAGCGGCTGCCGAGGGTTGCAATCAAGGGCCGCACTTTAACTGCTCGGCCCCT
>JBBKVZ010000282.1:0-5797 GCA_037968715.1 Pseudomonas sp. | reverse complement strand
AGCGAGCGGTCGGTGTAGACCACTGAGTATTCGATCAAACCGTCGGGATCAATGCTGGGGAATAACTTGGACATGAAAGACTCCTGTGAAATGAGTGGCGCGTGCTGCGACCCTGCCGCAAGTTTACGCAAATCACAATCCACTGTGGTTAACCGCAGCAGTGTAGTGAGCCATACAGGCGCTGTTGGTGTTCGCCGGGGGCATGTATCGGCCGGCCGTTTATGGCGTATCTATAAGCGTTCTCGCGCCGACTACTCGCGCGCTGGTCGCGCTCCGCGCCCTGCGGTAACCTGCGGGCCTGTTTTTGTCGGCCGCCGCGACCTTTGCTGAGGTCGACGTTTCGCCCGCGTTGAGGTCAAGCATGCATATTCATATTCTCGGTATTTGCGGCACATTTATGGGCTCGCTGGCGGTGTTGGCCAAAGAGCTGGGCCACCATGTGACCGGCTCCGACGCCAATGTGTATCCGCCGATGAGCACGCAACTGCAAGCCCAAGGCATTCAGTTGACCCAGGGCTACGACCCGTCTCAGCTGGACCCCGCGCCGGACGTGGTGGTGATCGGCAACGCCCTGTCGCGCGGCAACCCGGCGGTGGAATATGTGCTGAACAAGGGCCTCAACTATGTCTCTGGCCCGCAATGGCTGGCCGACCATGTGTTGCAAGGCCGTTGGGTCTTGGCCGTGGCCGGCACCCATGGCAAAACCACCACCAGCAGTATGCTGGCTTGGGTGCTGGAGCATGCCGGGATGAGCCCAGGCTTTTTGATCGGCGGCGTGCCGCAGAACTTCGGTATTTCCGCGCGACTGGGCGACACGCCATTTTTCGTGATCGAGGCCGATGAATACGACAGCGCCTTTTTCGACAAGCGCAGCAAGTTCGTTCACTACCATCCGCGCACCGCAATTCTGAATAACTTGGAGTTCGATCACGCGGACATCTTCCCGGATCTGGCGGCCATCGAGCGGCAATTTCATCACCTAGTGCGCACCATCCCGAGCGACGGCCTGATCATCCATCCGCAGGGCGAGGCCGCCTTGCAGCGGGTGATCGAAATGGGCTGCTGGACACCAGTACAAACCAGTGGCACTGGTGGGCAGTGGCAAGCACGCCTGCTGTCGGATGACGGTTCACGTTTTGAAGTGTTGTTTGCCGGCCAGTCGCAAGGCATCGTCGACTGGGCGCTGACTGGCCAGCATAACGTTGCTAACGCCCTGGTGTGCTTGGCGGCGGCGCGGCATGTTGGGGTGGTGCCAGAGCTGGGCATCGCCGGCTTAAGCGCCTTCAAAAACGTCAAACGGCGTATGGAGAAAGTCGCCGAAGTGCGTGGTATCACCATCTATGACGACTTTGCTCACCACCCCACAGCGATTGCTACCACCCTCGACGGCCTGCGCAAAAGCATCGGCACGGCGCAGTTGATTGCCATTATCGAACCGCGCTCCAACTCCATGAAGCTCGGTGCTCACCGTGCCGGCTTGCCGGACTCCGTGCAGCAGGCCGACCAAGTGTTCTGGTACGCGCCGGAAAATCTTGGCTGGGACTTAGCTGCCGCAGTGGCCAGCAGCACGGTACCGACACAGGTGTGCGCTTCGTTGGAGCAGATTATTGCCGGGGTGCAAGCCTTGGCAGCACCGGGCACGCAGATTGTGCTGATGAGCAATGGCGGCTTCGGCGGCTTGCACGGCAAGTTGGCGGCAGCGCTCGGCCAATAAGCAGTGCGATTTGCGCGCTCGCCATGGTGAGCGCAGCCTTAGCAGCGGCAACAGTGTGGAGAGTTAATTTATGAGCGGTCCAGAACGTATTACTTTGGCCATGACCGGCGCCTCGGGCGCGCAGTACGGTTTGCGTTTGCTCGACTGCCTGGTGCGCGAAGAGCGCGAGGTGCATTTTTTGATTTCTAAGGCCGCACAGTTGGTGCTGGCCACCGAAACCGATGTGACCTTGCCGGCTAAACCGCAGGCCATGCAGCAGTTTTTGAGCGAATACACCGGGGCTTCAGCCGGGCAGATTCGCGTGTATGCCAAGGAAGACTGGATGGCCCCGGCGGCCTCCGGCTCTGGCGCGCCAACTGCCATGGTGGTGGTGCCATGCTCCACCGGCACGCTGTCGGCGATTGCCACGGGCGCCTGCAATAACCTGATCGAACGCGCTGCTGATGTGGCTATTAAGGAGCGCCGGCAGCTGATTGTGGTGCCGCGTGAGGCGCCGTATTCCAGTATTCATCTGGAGAACATGCTTAAGCTGTCGAATATGGGCGTGACCATTCTGCCGGCCTCACCGGGGTTTTATCACCAGCCACAAACCATCGACGACCTGATTGATTTTGTGGTTGCGCGCATTCTTAACTGCCTGGATATTCCCCAAGACATGCTGCCGCGCTGGGGCGAGCATCACCCGACTAGCAGCGATGAATAAGGCGCTATGGAGCGTATTGGCGGCCTGCCTGCTGCAAGGTTGTGCCAGCGTCAGCACCTTAAATGGGGCGAAAACCGATCTGCCGATTATCTATTCGGGCACCCGCTTAGATTGGTATGTGATGCATGGCGGCTGTTGTCCGGTACCGCGCTTTGGCAGCGAAGCGCCGAGTTACCCGGCGCTCGATCTGCCCTTTAGTGCGCTGCTCGATACCCTCGTGCTGCCCTTCACCCTGCTCGCTGAGTTGGGGGTCGGCGTTGGCGTGCGCGGCGGCTTATAGCCTGCCATTTGTGAGCCCTAGTGGCTTGTGCGTCACCCTAGTCGCGTTAAATCGCCCAACCGCGTGAAACCCAGGTCATCGGCCGTGGGCCTTTCAAGTAGCTGCTTTCAATTTGTTTAATCTGAAAACCGCCGGCTTGCAGTAGGGCTGCGATGTCGCGGTTCAGGTGACAGCCGCCAGTGAAGGGTTTCCACAGTGGGGTCAGGCGGTTTTGCCAGCGCACTACCGGCAGGTCAGGCGCTAGGCCGTGCTCGCTGAACAGCAGCTTACCTCCGGGCTTGAGTACGCGGCGCATCTCGCGCAGCGCGGCCATGGCATCGGGGATGGTGCACAGCGTGAAGGTGCACACTATGCTGTCAAAACTGGCCGTTGCGGCCTGGATCTGCCCCAGTTCGAGGGCGATCATTTCGACCGGGATGGAAATTTGTGCGGCCCGTTGCTGGGCGAGTTTTTGCATATCGGCGCTGGGGTCGACACCGACGATGGCGCTGACCTTATTCGGGTCATAGAAACTTAAGTTCAGCCCGCTGCCGATGCCGATTTCTAGCACGCGGCCCTCGGCCAGTGGCACGATCTGCTTGCGGGTTTTCATCACTGCGCCCATGCCGCAGGCGAAGTCGATCAGGTGTGGCAACACATGCTGGTCGTAGAGGTTCATGAGCTTAGCGTCCTAGGCGGCGCAATTGATCAGACTCGACGATACGCGTGCCGGACTGTTCTTCTAGTGCCAAGCGCCACATAGCTCGCGCCAAGGTGCAGGCTTTGATGCCGCGGTATTTACCCGGAATCCAGCGTGCGAAGGGCGCCATTAGTAATTCGCCAAGGCGAAATTCGCGGCGCTCACCAAGCAGTAACGAGGGCCGGACGATGGTTAGCTGCGGCCAGTCTTGGGCCTGCAAGGTGGCTTCCATCTCACCTTTGACTTGGTTGTAGAACACCTTTGAGGTGGTGTCGGCGCCCAGCGTGCTGATCACCAGCAAATGCCGGGCACCCAAGGCGCGGGCGCGTTCGGCAAAGGCCACCACTAGGTCATGGTCGATGGCGCGAAAGGCCGCCTGGGTGCCGGCATGCTTGATGGTGGTGCCCAGGCAGCAGAAGGCGATGTCGATAGTGCCACTCAGTTGTGGCAGCAACTCGTGCAGTTCTCCGACAGGATTCTCTAAGTGTGCGTGGACGGCCAATGGCCGCCGGGTAGGCGCCAGAACGCGGGCCACGGTGGGCTCGCTGAGCAGGCGGTCGAGCAGGTGTTCACCGGTCAAACCGGTGGCGCCGGCGAGCAAGATGCGTTGCGGGGTCAGGTACATAGGCGGTACTCCTGTGAACAACCGGTCTAGTGGCTGATTTTATTATTATTCGAGTCGATGGCACTGAGGGCTTGGGTGGCTTGGTTATGCCGCAATTTATGCCATTGCGCGAGCACTCCTTTGGGGGCCCACATTTGCGGTTCGGAGGCTTCGAAGTCGCCGGCCAGTTCGCGCTCGGCCACCTTGTCTTTAGTCAGGCTAAAGGCGCGCTGTAGATCGTCAGTTTCGCTCAACGCCTCACTCAGCAGGGCGCGGCCAAAGTAGGTGAAATCGGCTTGCTCAGAACAGCCAAAAGACACCCGATCACTGCGTGCGGCCGTCATGATCAGGGTTTTGTGATCTTTTAACGGGTCAATAAACCCACCCGCATAACAGGCGGAAATCACCACCACCTTGTTGCGGTTTTTCAGCGGCTTGAGCAGCTCGGCCAGCGCACTGGCCGACAGGTCAGCGAGGGCCAGACGCGGCTGGCTGAGGGATAAGTTATGGTCGCTGGAGCCGTGACTGGTCAGGTAGATAAAGACTAGGTCTTCTGGGCCGCTGCGCTCGCTGATGGTTTGTACGGCGCGGCGCAGGTTCTCGCGAGTGGCCAAGGGCCGATCAGTTAAGTGCTCGCGGTGATTGATTAGGCTGATCTGGCCGTGGGCGGCGAAGCGCTCCTTGAGCAGTTGATTGGCAAAGTCGGCTTCACGCATAAACACACTTTGCGAACCATCGCCGGCCAGAGTCAGGCTGTACAGCTCAACCGCTGGTGTGGAGGCGGGTATTGCGGCTAAGGCTTGGTCGAGCAGCGCGCCTTGGGCGAGCAGGCCGAGGTCTAATGGGTCGCTGAGGCTTTGCTGGTGCCCGTCGCGCACCCGTTGGCCAGCCTGCCATTGCCCAAGCAGCACGCGGCCGTCGGCGGTGGTGAGTTGCCCAAGGCCTGAGTAGTCGTCATTGGCGAACTCACCCAGGTATCGGCTGCCGTCGGCCAGTTGCAGTTGCCCTTTGCCGGCAAAGCGCCAGTCACGGAAATGGCCTTGGTAGTGGCTGCCGTCACTGCCGATAAACTCCCCTGCGCCGGTTAATGCGCCGTGCTTGAATTGGCCGAGCCAGACATCGCCGTCGGCACTTTCATAACGGCCTTTGCCGTTAAAGTTGTCGGCCTTGAAACCGCCGCTGTAGTGCTCGCCGTCGGCGCCGCGGTAATTGCCCTGGCCGTCCAGCAGGCCATGTTTGAACTGGCCGCTAAACTGGTTGCCGTCGGCATCGGTGCGCACGCCTTGGCCGTTGGGTCGGCCGCGTTTGAACTGGCCGCTGTAGCGGCTGCCATCGGCGAGCTGCAAGTGGCCAAGGCCGTCATAGCGGTTGGCTTTAAAGCTGCCGCGGTAATTCAGTTGGCCGCGTTGAAAGTGACCTTCGCCGTCCATTTGGCCTTGCTTGAAGCTGCCTTGATACTGGCTGCCGTTGTTGCGGGTGAGAAGGCCAAGGCCGTCAAACTCGCCGGCGCGAAATTGCCCTACATAATGCTCGCCGTGGGCGCCTTGCCATTCACCCTTGCCGTGCTTTTGACCGTCCAGGTACTGGCCGGCGTACCAACTGCCATTGTTGTAGTCGAGCCGGCCAGCACCTTGCAGCAGGCCATTCACCAACTCGCCGCGATAGCGTCCGCCGTCCGGTAGGGTGGCGTTGGCCGGCGTGAATGGCTCGCCTTGGCCGCAGGCGGTAAGCAGCAAGGCCAGACTGAAAATACTGAGTGATGAGCGCATTACAGGCATCCAGATCGAGCAGGCAGTGTGTGCAGTATGGCGTAAATA
>JBBKVZ010000281.1:0-4353 GCA_037968715.1 Pseudomonas sp. | reverse complement strand
GTATTGAGGGCATCCAGCGCGGCAGCTGCAAACTCCAGTTCCCCCGCCTCGGAATCACTCGCACCCTCTAGTTTCGCGAAGGTCAAAACTTCGCGTTTTATCTATCGATAAGGATATCTGCCGCAATGGACGCAACCAAAGGCCAGGCCGGAACTGGCGTGGCCATCAATACCGGTAGCAACACCAGGATAACCGTCAGATCGGCGTCGATTCAGCTATTAATCGGCGGGCCATATACAGATAGGCACGACGAACTGCACACCTATGGCCACACAGCCCTTCGCGTGACAACAAATGAACAAGAGCACATTTATGATTTTGGCCGCTACGCCGGAGAGCAAGGGCCGACGGGCCAAGGAAGGCTGAGAACCTGGACCGACTTCAAGCGCTACATAGCCAGCCAGAATAGTTATAAACGTGTAACTACCGGTTTCCAGTACAACGTAAGCAACCAACAAGCCGAACACATTAACAGCCATTTCAAGAGTCTAATCGCTACCCGCTCGCCTATACAAAATAAGAAGCACATGACTGAACATAGGCTGGCCGCTGATTATCACGCCTTGACCAATAACTGCGTAACGACCTCGATGACGGGGGCCAAATTGGCGATTACGGACTTAGAACACGATGTCGCCAGTCACAACCAAGGCCGCGGCATGAGCTCAACTGAAAGAGTGGCAGCACGGCTAGTCGGTTGGCCCGGGTATATATTCATGCCCGAGGACTTACAAGCCATGCTGGTCGACAATACCCTGAGACCGGCTGAAAAAATCGAAAAGTACGGGGCAGTGCAATGAGGAAAATTTTCCCTTATTTGGCCGCCACATTGGCTGGAGCGGCCATCGCAACTGCAATCACATATCAAGGAGCAAATGAAATGAATAAAGAGTTCGCGTTCCGTCTGAAAGAGCCGGCATTGATCGCTACCCCGTCAGGTCTGGACCGCTACCTTTTGCCTGCCAATACCGTTGTCTTTTTCCAAGCCGGCCTCGACGAAGGTCCCGGCCTTTATGCCATTCAAGTCATGTTTGGTGGGGGACTACAACTCGAACGGCTCAAACAAGGCGAATCTGCTGAACGCTTATGGCTGGATAGCGTAGAGATCGAGGATGTAAAAAAACTGCTCAATGACTATCCACTGAGCAAGGATGATCTGGTCAGCATTCTCAAGGCACGCAAAATCACCCGCGAAGAGCTGGAGCAAATAGTCCTCGAGTGGATCGACTAGCGCAAGCAACAGTCATTTTCCTGCGACACAACAAATCCAACCCATAAAAAAACGGGCCATCACGGCCCGTTTTTTTCAATCTAAAACCCGCCTTAACGGCTGATCTCAGACCTTCTGGTACAGCTCGCTGCCTTGGGCTTTGAACTCTTCGGCGTAGACGCGCACTTCCTGGGTGATTTTCATCGAGCAGAACTTCGGCCCGCACATGGAACAAAAATGCGCCACCCTGCCGTGCGATGCCTTGGCGCGTTTTCGTGACGTAATGCTGGAAACCCAAGCGTACGGCTTCGACAAAATCCGTGACCAGCAGTTAGAGCTCGGCCAACGAGTGCGCACCCTGCTCAGCGAAAAAGGCTTCAACAGCGTTGCCGCCGCAGGCTTCCAAGCACCCGGCGTAGTGGTTTGCTACACCGAAGATGCCGGCTTTAAGACCGGCCAGAAATTCGCCGCCCAAGGCCTACACATCGCCGCCGGCGTGCCCCTGCAATGCGTCGAACCCGCAGACTTCCAAACCTTCCGCATCGGCTTGTTTGGGCTGGAGAAACTGCAAAACATCCAGCGCACCGTAAGCACCTTGGAGCAGGCGCTGAACAAAATCGAACAGGCCTAAAGGCATAGATAGGTGAAACTGATCGTTCCCATGCTCTGCGTGGGAACGGCATTGCTAATGCAATGCTTACACCTGCACCACACATTTATCGGCAGGCTCTCTCTGCTCAAAATAACGGATGGAAATGTGCATGATCCGCTGGATAGTTTTTGCTTTGGTACTTGCCCCCTGCTTAGCGTATGCCGGTAATTGCAAAGTAATCGATGTCAGTGATGGCGATACCTTCACTTGCTTCACAGACGAAAATGAGCAGATAAAAGTTCGCCTTGGTGAAATTGATGCTCCAGAGATAGGCCAGCCTTATGGGAGTAGCTCCAAACAGTCACTGAGCGCACTGATATCCAGCGAAATGGTCAAGTTGGACGTGCAAGACACAGACAGCTACGGAAGAACTGTCGCTCGGATCAAAAGGATGGATGGTCTCGACGTAAATGCTCAACAGATCAAGGTCGGAGCCGCTTGGGCTTATACGCAACATCTCAAAGACAAATCGCTACTGATCTTAGAAGCTCAAGCAAAGAACAATAAGTTAGGACTATGGGCACTGCCTGTTTCCGATCAGGTTCAGCCATGGCAATGGCGTGCTTCCAAACGGGCCAAAACAGAGCCTGCAAAACCCGCCCAGCAAGAACGCCAAACATCCTTTTCGCAGTTCGACACGTCTGCAGCACCCGCGAGTGGCTACAGTTGCACCCCTCTGAAACGCTGCGGCCAGATGAGCTGCGCGGAAGCGCGCTTCCAGCGGACCCAGTGCGGGAATCCTTATATCGATGGCGATGGAGATGGCAAACCGTGCGAAAGGCAATGCGGCCATTAGCCTGAAAATCGCCCGGTGGCAAATGCTGCGCAGTATTCCACCCTACCGGACTTGATCGTTATTGGCGGTGGATAGCGCTCACGCAGTGAATGCGGCGCGCAAACGCTCCAGCAATAACGCCGCCCGTGCGGACAGCGGCCACTCGGCGCGGTGCAGCAGCCAGAGGGTATCGACTATCGCCGGCGTAGCTTCAAGCACCTGAATGGCCTCTTGCTGCGCGAAGGCCATGCGGGCAAAGCGTGGTATCACGGTAAACCCCAGACCCAGCGCAACCGACTCTAAGATCAGACTGATCTGATTGGTGAAGCCCTTGCAGGGCAAGCTGCGCACACCCGGTGCGCCGGGAAAGCGCCGACTTAGCAAACGCCCAGCCATGGCCTGACCATCCGGATGATCAATAAAACCCAAACGCTGCAGGTCGGCCCAGCTCTTTACCGATGCGCCCGCTGGTATCACCAGCTCTAGCGGCTCCTCGGCAAAGCGGCTGACGCTCAGCCGTGGGTCATCCGGCTTAAGGGTGACCAAGCCCAGCTCGCAGCGATTCTCCAAAACGGCTGCCAATACGTCGTGATCCGGGGCGAAGCGGTGGCGGATGACCAAGCCTGGGTGCTCTTTTTGTAACTCAAGCAAATGCCGATACAGCGCTAAACCAATGCTGCCGGGGCTGATCAAACTGATCTCGCCATGCAGCGCATCGCTCTCACTGAGGCGCTGCTGCAAACGCTGATCGGCAGCGCCCACCTCGCCGCAGTAATCGAGCAACGCATGCCCGGCCGGAGTTAGCTCTAGCTGGCGCGGACGGCGGATTAACAACGAGCCGAGGCGCTCCTCCAAACGCTGCACATGCTGGCTTACAGCAGCTTGGGTTAGGTCCAATTGCTCAGCGGTGCGGGTGAAGTTGCCCTGCTCGGCCAGAGCAGCAAAGGTGCGCAGCCATTGCGGATTAAGCATAACGATCTCTTATCAAAGCCATAACCGGGTGATTATTTTCATTATGGCAAGCCCACCCTAAACTGGCCAGCATCCACCCACCACGAGGCTCACGTTATGTCTACCAGCCAATCGCCTATCACCTACCCGCGCAGTTTTTCCCATATCGGCCTGTCAGTCACCGATCTCGACGCCGCCGTGAAGTTTTATACCGAGGTCATGGGCTGGTACTTGATCATGCCCGCCACCACCATCAGTGAGGACGACTCCGCCATCGGCGTCATGTGCACTGACGTATTCGGCGCAGGCTGGGGCTCGTTTCGCATTGCCCATATGTCTACCGGCGACCGCATTGGCGTCGAAGTGTTTCAATTTCTCAATGCCGTAAAACCAGAAAACAACTTCGAATACTGGAAAACCGGAATATTTCACTTCTGCGTACAAGACCCAGACGTTGAAGGCTTAGCCGCCAAAATAGTCGCTGCCGGCGGTAAGCAGCGCATGCCCGTGCGTGAGTACTTCCCGGGCGAGAAGCCGTACCGCATGGTTTACATGGAAGACCCGTTCGGCAACATCTTGGAAATCTACAGCCACAGCTACGAGCTGACTTACGCGGCCGGTGCATACCAGAACTAACCATTAACTATCCGTGTGGCTGCTTGTGCGCTGCGTAGGCACGGGCAGAACGGCATAGCACTCAACGCCTGAATGCTATGCCGTCCATAGCGGATTCTGCCGCCAACCCTGCACCCAACCCGGTACATC
>JBBKVZ010000280.1:0-9230 GCA_037968715.1 Pseudomonas sp. | reverse complement strand
CGGGTGAATAAGGGACGGATTAAGCCTGAGTACAAGTTGCAGGCGGGCGATATTATTCGCGTACCGCCACTGCGCTTGGCTGAGCGTGACGAGCCTGCGCCGCTGGCAAAAGGTCTGCTGGATCGACTGGAAGCGGCAATTGTCTATGAAGACAAAGCGCTAATTGTTCTGAATAAGCCGGCTGGCATCGCCGTGCACGGTGGCAGCGGCCTGAATTACGGGGTGATTGAGGCTTTTCGTCAGTTGCGCCCGGATACTAAGGAGTTGGAGTTGGTCCATCGTTTGGATCGCGACACTTCCGGCCTGTTAATGATTGCGAAAAAGCGCAGCATGCTGCGCCACTTACATGCTGCTCTGCGCGGCGATGGCATCGATAAACGCTATATGGCGCTGGTGCGTGGCAATTGGCCGGCGGCGAAAAAGCAAGTGAACGCCCCGTTGCTGAAAAATACCCTGCGCTCCGGCGAGCGAATGGTCGAAGTGAATGAAGAGGGTAAAGAGGCTCTCACGATCTTCAAGGTGCTGCGCCGTTTCGGTGAATTTGCCACTTTGGTCGAGGCTAAGCCGATCACTGGGCGTACCCATCAGATTCGCGTGCATGCCTTGCATGCCGGGCATGCTATTGCCGGCGATGATAAATACGGCGATGAAGATTTTTCTCGCGAGATCCGTGACTTAGGCGGCAAGCGCTTGTTCTTGCATGCTTACGCGTTGTGCGTGCCGCTGCCTGACGGTGGTGAGATGCGCTTTGAGGCGCCAGTAGATGAGATTTGGCAGCGTACGATCGAGCGTTTAAGTGTCTGATCTAAACCCACCGGGTGACTACAAGCTGCTGATCTTCGATTGGGATGGCACCTTGGTTGATTCAATTGGCCGTATTGTCACGGCGATGCATTTGGCAGCAGATATGTGTGATTTGCCGCGCTGCACCGATGAGGCAGTGAAGTCGATTATCGGTTTGGCTCTGCCTGAGGCGGTTGCTGTGTTGTATGCCGAGTTGCTTGAGTCGGCTGCGATTGAGCGTTTTATTGGTGTTTACAGTCGTTGTTATCTGGAGCTTGAGTCTGAGCCGTCTGCGTTATTTGCGGATGTTGCAGATTCTTTGCAGGCGTTTCGTGAGCAGGGTTATCACTTGGCGGTGGCGACTGGCAAAAGCCGGCATGGCCTTGATCGGGTGCTTGCTGGGCGTGGCTGGACAGATTACTTCGATATGACTCGTTGCGCCGATGAATCAGCAAGTAAGCCGCATCCGTTAATGCTTGAGCAGATATTGGCGCATTTTCAGTTGCCGCCCCAGCGGGCTGTTATGGTCGGTGACTCGATCTTCGATTTACAGATGGCCCACAACGCTGGCATGCACTCAGTGGCTGTCGGTTATGGGGCACAGTCGTTGTCGACGTTACGTGAGCAGTGCCCGCATTTGGCTGTTGAACGCTTTAGTCAGTTGCGAGAGTGGCTGTCTTGAGTGTTGCTTGGGCTTTTTCTTTATAATTTGGCTATACCCTCGCGCACAGTAGTGCCGATTAATTGATGAGTGGAGTGAGCGCGTATGTCAGATGAATGGAAGGCTGGGTCTGCTCCGGATGCGGATGCTAAGAGCTGGAAATTGCTGGAAGTGACCCTCTTGGCGGGCGTGCAAGAGCAGCGTCGCGCGCGGCGCTGGGGTATTTTCTTTAAGTTGCTGACCTTCGTGTATCTGTTCGGCGCGCTGGTAATGTTTTCGCCGATGTTGGATCTGCAGAAGACCGCTGCGCGCGGTGAAAATCATACGGCGCTAATTGAAGTGCGCGGCATGATTGCTGACCAAGAAGCGGCCAGTGCCGACAATATTGTTGGTAGTTTGCGAGCGGCGTTTGATGATCCGAAAACCAAGGGCATTATTCTGCGCATTAATAGCCCGGGTGGTAGTCCGGTGCAGTCTGGTTATATCTATGATGAAATCCGCCGCCTGCGCGCAGAGCATCAGGATATTAAGGTTTATGCGGTGATTACCGATCTCGGTGCTTCGGGTGCTTACTACATTGCCAGTGCGGCTGATGAGATTTACGCGGATAAATCCAGCTTGGTTGGTTCTATTGGTGTGACTGCAGCAACCTTTGGCTTTGTCGATGTGATGGCTAAAGTTGGGGTTGAGCGGCGCGTTTATACCTCGGGCGAGCACAAGGCATTTTTGGATCCGTTCCAGCCACAAAAGGCTGATGAAACAGCATTTTGGCAGGGCGTACTGAATACTACCCATCGTCAATTTATTGATAGCGTCAAGCAGGGTCGTGGCGATCGCCTAAAAGTCGAAGGGCATCCTGAGTTGTTCTCCGGTTTGATTTGGTCGGGTGAGCAAGCGCTTGAGTTGGGGTTGATCGATAAGTTGGGTAATAGCAGCTATGTCGCTCGTGAAGTGATCGGCGCAAAAGACATGGTCGATTACACCGTGCAAGATTCGCCTTTCGATCGCTTTGCTAAAAAGTTGGGCGCCAGTGTGGCTGAGCGTTTGGCTATGTGGACTGGTTTTCAGGGGCCGGCGTTGCGCTAACTGTTTTACTGATCAGGCGATGGGCCCAGCGTTGCTGGGCTTTTTCAATTGCGCATGGCTTAAGGGAGTTGCACACCTTCGTGCAGGAGCATATCGACCAATCGAATCAGCGGTAGGCCGATCAGGCTGGTAGCGTCGGTACCTTCTGTGGCTCGAAATAGACTTACACCGAGTCCTTCGGCCTTGAAGCTGCCAGCGCAGTCAAAAGGTTGTTCTGCTTCTAAGTAGCGATTAATGCTGGTCTCGCTCAGGTGGCGAAAATGCACCGTAAAGGCTATGCAGTCGACCTGGCAGGTGGCAGTTGCGCTGTTCAATAATGCCAGGCCGGTTAAGAAGGTTACCGATGCGCCGCTGGCGGCTTGCAGTTGGGCTTTGGCTCGGGCGAAGTCGTGTGGTTTGCCGATGATTTCGCCGTTAAGTAGCGCAACTTGGTCTGAGCCGACGATTAGGTGCCGGGTAAAGTCGCTCGCTAGTGCTCGCGCTTTTTCTTCGGCTAAGCGGCGTACCAGTGCTTCGGCGCTTTCATTGATTTGATGAGTCTCGTCAATGGAAGGTGCGGCCCAGGTGAATGGTAGCTGTAGGCGGCTGAGTAATTCACGGCGGTATGGTGAGCTGGATGCGAGCACGAGCGGCGTCATGGGCTTCTTCTTGGGCTGGTTGTTGGGTAAGAAAACGATTCTAGCTGGCGCGCCTCCTAGCGCACAGTGAGCAATTTCCTTTGACACTACGGGGGGAGATCCCTAAAATGCTGCGCCTATGTTGAATGCACCGATTCCACCTCATGTTGATCCGCGCAAACTGGCTGATCGTGGCGCTACCCTTGAAGGGGAAGTGTCGCTAGCAAGTTTGTTGCGACTCTGTGATCCGCTTGCGGATACCAGTGGCTCTGTTCGAGCGAAGTTTAGCTTCGGTCGTGACGAGCAAAAAGCTGTGGTTATTCGCAGCGAGATCGATGTTGAAGTCAAGATGGTTTGTCAGCGTTGTCTGGAGCTGGTCGCTCTGCCGATCCATAGCGAATGTGAATACGCTGTGGTGAAAGAAGGAACGGCTATTGAGTTGCAGCCGAAAGGCTACGATGTCCTGGAAATGGGTGAGGAACCGCTGGATTTGTTGGCGTTGGTTGAGGATGAGTTACTGCTCGCCTTGCCTATTGTTCCGACCCATAACACTAATTTTTGCCAGCAGCCGGCCGGTCTCGATGAGCCTGAGTCGAGCGAGGACGAGGTAACGCGGTCCAACCCGTTCAGCGTGCTAGCACAGTTAAAGCGTGACCCAAACGTTTAGGAGTTAATAAGTTATGGCAGTTCAGCAGAACAAAAAATCCCGTTCCGCCCGTGACATGCGTCGTTCGCACGACGCTCTTACGGCCAGCACCTTGTCGGTTGAGAAAACCACAGGTGAAGTGCATTTGCGTCACCACGTTTCGCCAGAAGGCGTTTACCGTGGTCGTCAAGTGATCGACAAGGGCGCTGACGAGTAAATCTTGTCCGCTTCGATCATCGCTGTTGATGCAATGGGTGGGGACTTCGGTCCCCACTGTATTGTTCAGGCATCCCTTGCCTGTTTGTCCGCTATACCCTCGTTGCATCTGGTCCTAGTCGGCCAATCTCCTGTTATTGAAGAAATAATTGCCCGTCATCCCGATGTCGATCGCTCACGCCTGCAAGTTGAGCACGCCAGTGAGGTTGTGGGTATGGCTGAGCGCCCAGCACAAGCGCTGCGCGGTAAGTCCGACTCATCCATGCGTATTGCGCTGGAACTGGTGAGAGATGGGCGTGCGCAAGCGTGCGTGAGTGCTGGCAATACCGGGGCGTTGATGGCGTTGTCGCGCCACGTGCTGAAAACCTTGCCGGGTATAGATCGCCCGGCCATGGTTACGCCGATTCCGACTGCGCGTGGTCATTGCTACTTGCTTGACCTGGGCGCCAACGTCGATTGCAGTGCTGAGCATTTGTATCAATTTGCGCTAATGGGCGCTGTCGCTGCAGAGGCGGCGGGTGTGATTAATCCGCGCGTGGCCTTGCTAAATGTTGGCACTGAAGAGAATAAAGGTAATCAGCAGGTAAAGCTGACTGCTGCATTGCTGCAGGAGGCGGTGGGGATTAACTATGTAGGCTTCGTCGAGGGAGATGGTCTTTACCGTGGTGAGGCTGATGTGGTGGTCTGTGATGGGTTTGTCGGCAATATTTTGCTCAAGTCCAGTGAAGGATTGGCCGCCATGATTGCTACTCGAATCGAGACTATTTTTAGTCGCTCGTTAATTTCGAAAATGGTTGGCGCGCTGGCCTTACCGTTTTTACGTCGACTTAAAAGCGAGTTGGGACCGGTTCAGCATAATGGTGCGAGCTTTTTGGGGTTGCAGGGGATAGTCGTCAAAAGTCATGGTTCGGCGTCATCTGCGGCGTTTCAAACAGCTATTCGTTGCGCCTTGCTTGAGGTAGAGGAAAATCTTCCGCTGCGTCTGCAAGGGCGTCTTGAGCAACTTCTCTAGTTGTTCTGTAATGCTTTTACGTTAAATCGAATCCTTTAGGATGTGACCGTGCTACTTGGCTAGGCATCCAACTGTTTAGTTTCTGGCAGAGTCCCGAGCTTGTAGTCGTTGAATGACTGCGTTGGTTGACGCTGCTGGGAAGTATTTTTGCCGTTCAGTTCATTCGAGATCTAATTAAATGTCTGCAAATCTCGCATTTGTTTTTCCTGGGCAGGGTTCGCAGTCTCTCGGCATGCTCGCCGAGCTTGCTGTGCAGCAGCCGTTGATTATCGAAACCTTTGCTGAGGCTTCTACAGCCCTTGGTTATGACCTGTGGGCGCTGTGCCAGCAAGGTCCGCAGGAACTGTTAAATCAAACCGATAAAACTCAGCCTGCAATTCTCGCAGCCTCAATTGCCCTTTGGCGGTTGTGGTTGGCCGAGGGTGGCGCGCGTCCGGCATTTGTAGCAGGGCATAGCTTGGGTGAGTACTCGGCTCTGGTGGCGGCGCAAAGCTTAGGCTTTGCCGATGCGCTGAAGTTGGTTGAGTGTCGCGGCCAGTTGATGCAGCAAGCGGTGCCTGCCGGGCAGGGTGCTATGGCGGCGATTCTTGGTTTGGATGATGCGCAGGTGATTGCTGCTTGCGCAGAAGCGGCTCATGGTGACGTGGTCAGTGCGGTTAATTTTAATGCCCCTGGGCAGGTGGTCATTGCGGGCAGTGCTGCTGCTGTTGAGCGGGCGATTACGGTGTGCAAGGAGTATGGCGCTAAGCGTGCGCTGCCGTTGCCGGTTAGCGTGCCTTCCCACTGTGAGTTGATGCGCCCGGCCGCCGAGCGCTTTGCTGAGTCGATTGCCAGCGTAGCATGGCAGACACCGACTATATCTTTGCTACAAAACGTCAGTGCTGCAGTGGTGTTGGATCTGGATACGCTAAAGCGTGACCTGCTTGCGCAACTTTACAATCCAGTGCGCTGGGTAGAAACCATTGTTTGTCTCGCTGAAAACGGCGTTACCGAGTTGGTTGAGTGTGGGCCAGGCAAGGTGTTGGGCGGCTTAAATAAGCGCTGTGTAAAGGATCTGAACAATTTTCACTTGGATAACCCAGATGCCTTCGCGGCTACTCGTGCGGCGCTGGCCTGAATATCGCTGCCTGAACTAAAGGAGAAATGGCTATGAGCCTACAAGGTAAAGTTGCTCTGGTAACTGGCGCTAGTCGCGGTATTGGCCAGGCTGTTGCACTCGAATTAGGTCGCCAAGGCGCTGTTGTTATTGGTACGGCAACTACGCCTGGCGGTGCTGAACGTATTGCTGAAACACTTAAGGCTGCGGGTGTTGAAGGTGCAGGCTTAGTGTTGGACGTGAGCAACAGCGAGTCAGTGGCTGAAACGCTTGAGCATATTCAGCAGCATCTTGGCCAACCGTTGATCCTCGTCAATAACGCGGGGATCACTCGTGACAATCTGATGCTGCGCATGAAAGATGATGAGTGGTTTGATGTTATCAACACAAATCTTAACAGCGCGTATCGTATGTCAAAGGCAGTATTGCGTGGCATGACGAAGGCGCGTTGGGGGCGGATTGTTAATATCAGCTCAGTGGTCGGCGCTATGGGCAATGCTGGCCAGGCCAATTACGCTGCTTCCAAGGCTGGGCTCGAGGGCTTTAGTCGCGCATTGGCACGTGAGATTGGCTCGCGAGCGATCACGGTTAATTCGGTGGCTCCAGGGTTTATTGATACCGATATGACCCGTGAGTTGCCTGATGCACAGCGTGATGCCTTGTTGACACAAATTCCGTTGGGGCGCTTGGGGCAGGCTGAAGAGATCGCCAAAGTGGTGGCTTTTCTGGTTTCTGATGGCGCAGCCTACGTGACTGGGGCTACTATCCCGGTGAATGGCGGCATGTACATGAGTTGAATGTGACTACTCCCCATAAGGAACTGTCATAATTTTTAGGTGATAATGGTAGCAACAACTAGCTGGTTTATAAGCAGATCATTGAAGTGTTGTTGGATGGACTACTGCATAGCGCTTGAAATGCAGAAAACCCTTTCGCTACACTTAGCCGCAGACCAGCTGTCCAGATTTTTCAATAGGAGTGAAAGCAAGGTATGAGCACCATCGAAGAGCGCGTCAAGAAAATCGTAGCCGAGCAACTTGGCGTCAAAGAAGACGAAGTTACCAACAGTGCTTCCTTCGTAGAAGACCTAGGTGCAGACTCCCTTGACACCGTTGAGCTGGTAATGGCTCTGGAAGAGGAATTCGAGACTGAAATTCCAGACGACAAAGCTGAAAAAATCACCACCGTTCAGGAAGCTATCGATTACGTTACCGCTAACGCGTAACACTTTGTAATCGTCGATTTCTGACTTGGAAAAACCGCACTGACCTAACCGGCGTGCGGTTTTTCTTTGAGTGCGGTTCGGTCAGTAAAGTCGAACAAAAATAAGGAGCTTGCTGTGTCGCGTAGACGTGTTGTGGTCACCGGAATGGGCATGCTATCTCCGCTGGGAAATGATGTAGACAGCAGCTGGCAGGGCATTCTGGCTGGTCGTAGTGGTATTGGTCTGATTGAGCATATGGACCTTTCTGCCTACACCACCCGTTTTGGCGGCTCGGTTAAGGGTTTCAATGTTGAGGAGTATTTGTCCGCCAAAGAGGCGCGCAAACTCGACCTATTTATTCAGTATGGTTTGGCAGCCAGCTTTCAGGCGATACGTCATTCAGGGCTGCAAGTTACCGATGCCAATCGTGAGCGCATAGGTGTGGCGATGGGCTCGGGCATTGGTGGTCTGAGTAATATCGAGAGCAACTGTAAAACCTTGCATGAGCAAGGGCCGCGGCGAATTTCGCCGTTTTTTGTGCCGGGCTCCATCATTAATATGATTTCTGGTTTTCTGTCGATCCACTTGGGATTACAGGGTCCGAACTACGCTATCGCCACTGCGTGCACAACGGGTACCCATTGTATTGGCATGGCCGCGCGCAATATCGTTTATGGCGATGCTGACGTGATGGTCGCCGGTGGTTCTGAAATGGCCGCGTGCGGTTTGGGCTTAGGTGGTTTTGCCGCAGCGCGGGCCTTGTCTACCCGTAATGATGAACCGCAGCGTGCCAGTCGGCCCTGGGATAAGGGGCGCGACGGCTTTGTGTTGTCTGATGGTGCTGGCGCCTTGGTGCTGGAGGAGTTGGAGCACGCTAAGGCCCGTGGCGCGACCATTTATGCTGAACTAATCGGTTTTGGCATGAGTGGCGATGCATATCACATGACGTCGCCGCCAGATGATGGCGAAGGCGCGGCGCGCTGCATCAAAAACGCCTTGCGTGATGCCGGCGTGAATCCTGAGCAGGTTGATTACATCAATGCTCACGGTACTTCCACCTCGGCCGGTGACAAGGCAGAAGTGGCCGCGATCAAGTCGGTATTCGGCGAGCACGCCTACAAACTATCGGTCAGTTCAACCAAGTCGATGACTGGGCATTTGCTCGGCGCGGCGGGCGCTGTTGAGGCGATTTTCAGTGTGCTAGCGTTGCGTGACCAAGTGGCGCCGCCGACCATTAATTTGGATGAGCCAGATGATGGCTGCGATCTCGACTTCGTTGCCCATCAGGCTAAGCCTCGCCCGATTGATGTGGTGTTATCGAACTCATTCGGCTTCGGTGGCACTAATGGTTCGCTAGTGTTCCGTCGGTTTGCTGATTGATGTTGAGTTGGGTCGACGGTCAACCGGCTGAATTATTGTCGGTTAAAGATCGTGGTCTAGCTTATGGCGATGGTTTATTTGCCACCGTTGGCGTACGCAATGGTGCGCCGCTACTGCTTGAGCGTCAGCTCGCGCGCTTGCAGCTGGGTTGTGAGCGTTTAGCTATTCAGTGCGATCAGGCATTAGTGCGCAGCGAAGTGCTGGCTTTCGCGGCGCAAATCGATTCTGGCGTACTCAAGCTAATTGTCACCCGTGGTGATGGCTTGCGCGGTTATGCCATGCCGCCGCCGGCGCCAGCGCGGCGTATTTTGCAGGCCGCCGCTCAGCCGCAGTATCCCGAGCAAAACGCCGCTCAAGGCATTGCGCTATTTCCATGTGTTAGCAAGCTCGCCGAGCAACCATTGTTGGCCGGCTTGAAGCATCTTAATCGCCTCGAACAAGTGCTGGCACGTGCGGAGTGGCAGTCTGCCGAGTTTGCCGAGGGCTTGATGTGCGATGTCAGTGGCCGGGTGGTTGAGGGCGTGTATAG
>JBBKVZ010000279.1:0-3160 GCA_037968715.1 Pseudomonas sp. | reverse complement strand
TCATTTCCCACGAAGCCTTCTGCTTTGGCGGCAAAGCCCACCTCTCGCAGAATGTTTACACCGTGAAAAGTGAACTTAGCCACATCGAAAATATCCCATGCAGTTCAGAATGCCCGAACACTTGGCACAAGGACGACAGCCATGGCAAAACCAGCCGCCCGACTTAGCGATTTAAATGCGTGCCCCATCCCTGGGCACGGCACCAACCCCGCCACCAGTGGCTCTCCCGATGTGCTGATCAACAACCTGCCCACCCTGCGGGTCGGTGATAGTACGGCCTGTGGCGATGCGGTCTCCGTAGGTATTGGCAACATCCTAGTGAATGGCAAACCAATTGCCTTTCTGGGCAGCGCCACCGCCCATGGAGGCATCATCATTACCGGTTCTGGCGACGTACTGGTCGGCACTCAAGTAGGTAGCGCGCCGTTCTCAGCGCCCGAGGCCATACCTAAGCACAGCGAGCAGTACCAGCTGATCGACAGCAATAGCGGCCAGCCCGTCGAGGACACGCTGTACTGCGTGGAATGCGGCGATGGCCAGCGTTTTGTCGGTTACACCAACGCCTACGGCAACACCGAGCGGGTATTCACCAAAGACCCACAGTCGGTAATCGTTCGCTGGGGGCGTGATGCGGCCAATCACCTCAAGCAACAGGGCATTAGCTTCTAAGGACAGATGCAATGACAGCAGTTCACCAAGGCAAGACCAGCTCCCAGCACGCGATCCAACAGATCCCTGTTTCGCTACAGCGTGACTTCATCACCGTAGTCGGCGCCTCGCATATGGGCCTGATAGAAAAACTACGGGGGCAGAAAGGCAACAAGATGCGCTTTATCAACCAAGGCATTCGCCAAATTCGCCTCTACCCGCCGGCAAGCGTTAATGACACTACCCAGCGTATTTTTCTAATCTTTACCGAAGACTACGAGCGCCCTCTGCTCGATGCGCTGAAGAACGTGGTTGAAGCTCGCTATGGAGCTAAATACCGCGAACTGGATTCCATTGCCCAACTGCTCGACTTTATCAACCTGCGTATCAGCAAGAAGCGCGAGATAAAGCAGCTCGACCTCTTCGCCCATGGCTTGGTTGGCACCATCGAGTTTGGTTATGAACTGGACAAGGCCGACAGCTATCGCTTGCGCGATGCCCAAGCTCAAATGCTCAAGCCTGAAGCGTTCGACCTGAGCGCCAAGATCCACTCCTACGCCTGCCGTACTGGTCTTGGTATTCATGCTGACGTGCACGTCAGCGAGGGCGAAGACCCGCAGTACGAGAAAAGTCTGGCGCAGTTGATCGCCAACACCGCGCAAACCACCGTTTGGGCATTTCCACGGCGCAGCAATTATGACCAGACCTATGGCAATACCAGTGATCGCGCAGAATTAGTCAATGCCCAAGAGAGAAGCAACGCTGACGCCCAAGCGATGAAGGTCTATAGGCGTCGATTCAGTGACTATCAAAGGCGTTTAACTGCTCACCGGCAGGCCAGCAAAGACGCTAGCGCTCAACTACCCAACGAAACCCTCCCACAAGTACCTCCCAAAACCGCCAGCACGGAAGATATGACACTGGTGCGCCACGCCAATAGTCGCGATAGCTACCAGCGTTCCACCGGTTACCCGCTCGACGCAGAAGGTGCATTACGGCCCGTACGAGCAGGAGACTCCCCCACTGGAGTACCTGCCACTTTGCGCGAATACAAACCGCTATGAGGCGTTTGCGTAAGCCATTGTTATGGTGCCTTGCCCTAGTCGCCAGCTTAGCTACGGGGCTTTATCTAAATGCCAAGGAGGCCGAGATGCCCAATAAAATTATGATGTATTACGGCGGCTTCGAAATCGAGGAGATGTTCGATGCCAGTCAATGGTTTGTGAGCGGCATGTATAAACCTCGCAATATTGAAGCCGACGGTGGGGCCAGTAATATCACCATGCTACGCCGCCAACCCAAGCCCTTTACTCGCGAGCAATTAGCCGAGTTGCCCTATACCGCCACAGAGGCCTTCGACCTCAGCTACCTTGACGGTACAGATACCCAAGCACTGCTGCTGAACCCTCCAGACCTAAGCCAACGTATTCGCTATGCCTACAGCGCGTTCTCGGCACCCAACAAACCCGAGGACTACTACAACCTCTACCTGGAGTTAAGCGACAAGCGCTTTGTGGTCACCTTTTCGCGCGATGCCCAGACAGGCAGCAACCTCACTGGTAAAGACGCCAAGGAAATTAGCGGCGACTACGCATCCCAAGCCGAGCATCGAAAAGCCTTTGCCGAAATAGAAGCAATCGAACGTAAAGCGCGCTAACCGCCGGTAAACCTGCACATGAATAAACCTCGACTCGCCCTGCTGGCGGTCTGTTTAGCGCCCTTGATCGGCCTAGCGCTCTTCGCCGCCGCCACCCGTTTCAACCCCAACAACCAGCATGCCGTGGGCGAACAACTCGATGAGCTAAATGGCGTGGCGATTTACTACAACGGTGGGGTCAATACGGTGCAGGGTCGTAATCTGAGCCAGGACGGTTACAACTTGGGCCTGCGCTATCAGTGCGTGGAGTTCGTCAAACGCTATTACTTCGAACGCCATGGCCACCGCATGCCCGACACCTATGGGCACGCCAAAGACTTCTTCGACCCAACCCTCAGCGACGGCAGTTTGAACGCCAAACGGGCGATGCTGCAGTTCCGCAACGGCAGCGCCGAGCAACCGCAAGCAGAAGACTTGCTGGTATTCGCCCCCTCGCTGCTCAACCGCTACGGTCACGTTGCGATTATTGCCAGCGTTGGCACCGACACCCTGCAGATCGCCCAACAAAACCCCGGCCCCTTTGGCAGCTCCAGAGAAGACCTAGGGCTTACCCAACGACAAGGTCACTGGTATATCGAGCAGGCACGGGCACTGGGCTGGCTGAGGCTGCAGCCAGCTGACGAACTGTCGGTAGCTGAGCAGAACTACAGCCACAATCAATAGCCCGCCACTTGGAAAGCCACCACACCTAGGCTAGGGCGATTCACAGTTCCAGAGCTCATAATTGCACTGCATTTACAGGCGACCCATTCGGCCAGCAAACTGTCCTCAGTCCATGGACAGTGGACGGAGAGCGACTGCGATGATGAAAGGCCAAGACATTCTGTTAATGCTCAAGCTGGTTAGCTTGGCAAA
>JBBKVZ010000278.1:0-5235 GCA_037968715.1 Pseudomonas sp. | reverse complement strand
TCGTTGAAGTAGGCCGGCACAGTGATAACCGCTTCGGTCACCGCTTCACCGAGGTAGTCTTCGGCAGTTTTCTTCATCTTCTTCAAGATTTCAGCCGAGATTTGTGGCGGCGACATCTTCTGGCCGTTCACTTCAACCCAAGCATCACCGTTGTCAGCCTTGGCAATCTTGTAAGGCACCATCTGAATATCTTTCTGTACAACGCTTTCGTCGAAACGACGACCGATCAAACGCTTCACCGCGTACAGGGTGTTGTGCGGATTGGTCACAGCTTGGCGCTTGGCCGACTGACCAACCAAGATCTCACCATCTGCCGCGTAGGCAATAATCGACGGCGTAGTACGCGCGCCCTCGGCGTTTTCAATAACTTTAACCGTGCCGTTTTCCATGATCGAGACGCAGGAGTTAGTTGTTCCCAAGTCGATACCGATAATTCTGCCCATCTTTGATTCTCCAAAATTCTGTAATAGTTTTTTGACCATTTCGCGCGGGCTGTGCCGCTACGAAAAAGCCCTTATTAAATTCAGGCCTTAGTTAATAAATGGGGCCTGACCAGCAAATTTCAAGCCTGCTCATCAATCGATGGCGATACTTCTGCTGGGGCCTTGCTCACCACCACCATTGCCGGGCGGAGCAAACGACCGCTCAACAGGTAACCTTTCTGGAATACCTTCAGCACGCTATTGGGTTCAACCAGGGTACTTTCCTGCATCGCCATAGCCTGGTGGTGCTCGGCATTAAACGGCCCACCATGCGGGTCTAGAGCCTCGACGTTGTGACGCTTAAGCGTGTCTTGGAACAACTTGAGCGTTAACTCCAAACCTTCACGTACGGCTTTAATGGCCTCATCGTCTGGATTGGTCAGTTCAAGGCCACGCTCAAGGCTATCGACCACCGGCAGCAAGTCGCCGACGAAACGTTCCAAAGCAAATTTGTGGGCTTTTTCTATATCTTGATCGGCGCGGCGGCGCACATTCTGCAAATCAGCCGCAACCCGCAGAGCCTGGTCCTGCGCAGTCGCCAACTGCTCTTCAAGCACCTGAATGCGCCCTTGCAAACTGTCATCTACCGCACCAGCAGCAGCGTTGCCGTCATTCGCTTGCGCATCAAGAGTCTGTTCGTCAGCCATAAATATCTCCCGTCAGAAATCACAGCGAGCCATGACTCGCGTTTGTGCCTCCAATATGGGGTCGCAATCTTCAGCTTCAAGGGCGCGCCCCATACAGCGCACCCGCCGAACCACTGAAACACCCTCGCGCACCCCGCAATAAAAGCCGCGCAACACCAAAGCTGACCGGGTAAAAACTCCCGCAAATCAACCTATATTATTTATCCAGCAGCCTATTCAACGCGCGCAGAGGATTGTCAGCAGCAAACAAAACACTGTATAAATAACCAGACAAAGCCTCGGGAGCTTCCGCCATGCTGGTGCATCTTGCAGTACACAATTACGCCATCGTCGAACACCTCGACCTCGAACTGAACAGCGGCATGTCGGTGATTACCGGCGAAACCGGCGCGGGCAAATCGATCATGCTCGACGCGCTCGGCTTAGCGCTGGGTGATCGTGCCGACAGCGGTGTGGTGCGTCCCGGGGCCGACAAAGCCGATATTCTTGCCAGCTTTGACCTCAGTGCGATTCCCGACGCTCGAACCTGGCTGGCCGAACGCGACCTCGGCCATAGTCAGGATCAGGACGGCCCGTGCATTCTGCGCAGGGTCATCACCGCTGAAGGCCGCTCGCGCAGCTATATCAACGGCTCGCCCTGCCCACAAGGCGACCTCAAGGCCCTCGGTGAACTGCTGATTGATATTCACAACCAGCACGAACACCAGTCGCTGCTCAAGCCTGACACCCATCGCCGACTGCTCGATGAATACGCTGGCAGCCAAGAGCTCGCCCGCCAGGTGCAACTGGCCGCGCAGCGCTGGCGACAAACCCGCACCGAGCTGGAGCGCCTCACCAACGCCAGCGATGAACAGTGCGCCCGCCATCAACTACTCAGTTATCAACTTGAAGAGCTCGACAACCTAGCCCTAGGCGACCACGAACTCAGCCAGCTGGAGCAAGACTACAAAGCGCTAACCAACGCCGAAAGCCTGCTCAGCGCCTGTCGCATCGTGCTGGAGCAATGCAGCGAGCACGACAACGGCAATGTGCTGTCCACTTTAACTTCGAGTTTGCAGCGTCTAGCCCCGTTCAACAGCAACGCCGGCGCCCTTGGCGAAGCGGTGAACCTATTGGCCAGCGCACAAATTCAGATTGAAGAGGCGGTCGGCGAGCTGAACCGCTTTCTCGATCACTTTGATGCCGACCCCGCCCGCCAACAATTGCTCGAAGATCGCCTCGACCTCATCTATACCCTGGCCCGCAAACATCGCATCCATCCCAACGAGCTGGGCGCATTACAGCAGCAGTTATTTGATGAGCTAGAAAGTCTAAACGCCGACGACCAAGCCACCGAACGCCTCAGCGAAGAGCTAGCGGCTTACACCCGCCACTATCAAGAAAAAGCCGCTGAGCTGAGCCAGCTCAGGCACAACGCCGCTGGCACGCTGGCCGCCGCCGTCGAAACTGAAATTCAACGTTTAGGCATGCCCGGCGGACGCTTCACTATTGAGCTGCGTACAACCACCAGCAGCGACCCACAACCGCACGGCCTTGAACAAGTGGAGCTGCTGGTCAGCGCCAACCCAGGCTTACCCCTCAAAGCACTGGCCAAAGTAGCCTCGGGCGGCGAGCTGTCGCGCATCAGCCTGGCGATTCAGGTCATCACCGCACAAACCTCACGGGTGCCCACGCTGGTGTTCGATGAAGTGGATGTCGGCATCGGCGGGCCCACTGCCGAAGTGGTTGGGCAGCTATTGCGCCGTCTTGGCGAGCGCGGCCAAGTGCTGACCGTCACGCACTTGCCACAAGTGGCAGCACAAGGTCACCACCACTTATTTGTGCATAAGGCCCGCGGTAGCGATGCTACGCATACCGCTGTCGCCCACCTTGATAGCGAACAACGCGTCGAGGAAATCGCCCGCATGCTGGGCGGCGTCGATCTCACCGAGGAGTCTCTGGCACACGCTCGCCAAATGGTCAGCACCGCGCAAAGCTGAGCTTGGCCTGGCCTGGCCAGAATGCACAAAGGCGACCCAAGGGTCGCCTTTGTGGTTTTAACGCAATAATTACTTTTTCTTGCGTACGTAGAGCACCAGATTGTGATCGACCAACTCAAAACCGTGTTCACTGACGATTTCTTTTTGGCGTTTCTCAATCTCGGCATCGATGAATTCAATGACCTCACCGGTATCAACACAGACCATATGATCGTGGTGCCCACCATCTGCCAATTCGAAGACTGCGTGGCCGCCATCAAAGTTGTGGCGCACCACCAAACCGGCCGATTCAAACTGGGTCAAAACCCGATAAACAGTGGCTAAACCCACATCTTCACCGGATTCCATCAAGGCCTTATAAACCTCCTCTGCACTCATGTGCCGGCGCTCGGCCGAATCAAGCATTTGCAGAATCTTAACCCGTGGCAGGGTCACTTTTAGGCCAACTTTGCGTAGCTCGCTATTTTCAACCATGGTCAGCTTTCTCGCGGTTGCTGCTTCGCAGCTCCCTTTAATGCAGGTATGATCGGGACTAAGTTTACCTAGCCAAGATAGTGGAAGTCGCTCACCGATGCAAAACACCAAGCTCCTACTGACCAGCCTGACCCTTGCAGGGTTGTTCGCACTCGCCGGCTGTTCGTTCCCCGGTGTTTATAAACTCGACATCCAGCAAGGCAACGTCGTTACGCAGGACATGATAGACCAGTTGAAGCCTGGAATGACCAGACGACAAGTGCGGTTTATCATGGGCAACGCCCTGATAACCGATACTTTCCACCCCAACCGCCTTGATTACATTTACACCCTGCAACCCGGCGGTGGCCAACGCCAGCAAGAACACGCCAGCATTCTGTTTAATGATGACGACCAACTGATCGGCTTGGCCGGCGACTTTATGCCAGGCGTCAGCCGCGACCAGGAAATTCTCGGCCACGACTCTGACACCGTCATCAGCAACAAAGCCCAGCAGTCCGAACAAGTCAAAGAAGCACCACCGGCACCCGGCTCACTGCTTGAGAAAATTCAAGGCGAAGTGGATAACGTAAAAACCACTCCAGTGCCAAGTCCAGAGCCATTAGAAAGCATCCCGCAGTAAACCCTGCAAACGAAAAAGCCCGGTTATCCGGGCTTTTTTATGCGCATCTAAAACTAGCTGGCAGCTTTAGCTTTAGCGGCTTTCTCGGCACGCTGCTTGCGCACCTCCTTAGGGTCGGCCAATAGCGGGCGATAAATCTCCACTCGCTCACCCTCAAGCAGCATCCGCTCATGCGGTTGACTGACCGTCTTGCCAAAGATCCCCAGCGGGCAGCTAGACAAATCCAAATCGGGGAAGAAAGCCGTCATCCCCGAGACCAGCGCAGCTTGCCGCACGGTGGTATTACTCGGCACCTGTAAACGCAATATTTTTTGCCGATCAGGCAACGCGTAAGCCACCTCTACACTGATGTTTGAACTATCCATAGAGCTGCTTCACTCGCTGACAAAACGCATCAACCAGGGTGTTGGAAGCCTGATTGAATAACGGCCCCAAGGTAGCCCGCACCAACGGCCCAGCGTAATCAAACGACAGATCCAGACTGATCTTGCAGGCCTTGTCACCCAGCGCCTTAAACTCCCAAACGCCATTCAGCTGGCTAAACGGGCCTTCTTCAAGGCTCATTTCAATGCGCTGCCCAGCAAGTAGTTGATTACGGGTAACAAAGCGCTGACTCAAACCGCCCTTAGCGATAACCAAGCGCGCCAGCATCTGCACCTCATTGACTTCAAGCACTTCAGTGGCCGAACACCAGGGTAAAAACTCTGGGTAACGGGCAACATCATTGACGAGGTCATACAGGGTCTGCGCGGGGTAAGGCAGCAAAGCCGAGCGCAGAATACGAGTGGTCATGCCGATCTCACCTAAACAAAAACAAAAACTAAAACGCTGGAATGCCGCTAAGCCGCCCAGCAATAAACGCTCAACAAGCTGTTTAGCGGGCGCCCAACCAGCGAATATTTACCCGCTCGGGACAGATTCAGCACAGGTAGGCATTGTCCGGGTTTACGCATCTCCCCTCAAGCATCCACCTTCACCGTAGCCGTACAGGCCGCGACTGCTTATAATGCGCCGCTATGGCCAAGCAAAAG
>JBBKVZ010000277.1:0-6814 GCA_037968715.1 Pseudomonas sp. | reverse complement strand
CAAGCGACGCGAGCAGGCTGGTAGCACGCTGTGGAGTCAATTATGAGTAAGCCATTCCCGTTGAACCCCAAGCACCCCGAGCGCATTTGTTGGGGCTGCGATCGTTACTGTGCGGTTACTTCGCTGGACTGCGGCAACGGTTCGGAGCGCACCATGCACCCGGTGGAAACCTTCGGCGAAGACTGGCATGAGTCGGCTGAGTGGGGGCTGGCACTCGACGTTGAAGCCGACGATAAGCAGGCGCTTAAGCTCAAACCGCTCGATTAACCTTTGTCGGCCTTACCAGCGGCGGCCGCAAGCGTTGCTAGGCGCCGATCCAGCCAGCGCGGTTGGCGGTTGGCATCTTCGGCACGCTCTTGGCGGCGAATCGCATCGCGCACCACATGCACGCCCAGATAACGCAGTGGCTCCGGGGCAAACTGGCCCAGCGGCCCACGCACCAAGGGGCTGCGCGTCCAGGCATTGTCTAGGCCGAGCACTAATGAGCTGAGAATTTCACCGCCCAGATACGACGGCCCGACGCCGTTGCCGGAATAGCCCAAACCGTAGTGAATATTGGCATGGCCATTTAGCTGGCCGAAAAACGGCAAGCCGCTGACGGTGCGATCTGAGGCGCCGGTCCAGCTGCTGTGCAGTGGCACGTCGCGCAAACTGGGGAAGAAACTCTGCCACTGCTCTTGCAGTAAATCGCTCCAGCGACTGGGCTGGTCGAACCCTGCGTGCATACGGTTGGCGAAGGCAAAGCTGTTGCCGCCCTTGCCCAGCATCAGCCGGCCATCAGCGCTGGTGCGGTAATAATTAACGAAGGTGCGTGAGTCGAGCACCGCGCAGCCGTGGTCCAGGCCCAACTCGGCCAGTTGTGCGGGGCACGGCTGGCTGATCAGCATGTCGGAGGAGACCAGTACCACACTGCGCGAGAACTGCCGAAACAGCTGCGGCATCCAGGCATTCAGGGCCAGTACCACGTGCTGGGCGCGCACCTGGCCATGGGCGGTGCGCACCACCGGCACGCGGCTTTCTTGCAGGCTGAGCATCTCGCTGTGCGGGTAGATTTTCACCCCCAGTTGTTGCGCCACTCGCGCCAGCCCACGCACCAGTTTGCCCGGTTGCAAGCTGCCGGCCAGTGGCGAGAAGAAGCCCTGTAAATGCCGGGTTGAACCGGCATGGGCCTGCACTTTGGCCACCGGCCATTGGCTCCAACTGGACAACCCTTGCCGCTGCAATTCATCCAGCACCGGGTGCAGGCTGTCCAGTTGCGCCTTGTTGCTGGCGGTGTACAGGGTGCCGTCTAAGCGTACTTCGGCATCAATGCCGTGACGCAGACAGAAGCCGGCAATCTCGCCCACCGCACGCTCCGAGGCCTGCACGATACGCGCCGCCTCCGCGCTGCCAAACAGTTTGCGTAGGGTGAAGTATTTGGTCGCCAGACTCAGCAGGCAGCCGCCGTTGCGCCCTGAGGCACCGGCACCGCAGATGTCGCGCTCGACAATTACCACGTGCAGATCGGGGCGTTGCTGCTTGAGCTGAATGGCTGTCCACAGCCCGGTAAAACCGCCGCCGACGATGCACACATCGGCCTCGATTTCATCACGCAGGGCGGCGCTCTCGGTAGCCGGTTCGCTGGCTAATGCCTGGGCTAACCAAAACGGCCGCACGGCGGCGTTCATGGCCGTTCGCCGTTGGCCAAGCGGCTGCTGATGGCATCCAGCACGGCGGGCAATTGGCCGATGCTGGCGATCACATAATGAGCGCCAGCCTGATACAACTTGGCCGCCGCCGGTGCCATGCAGGCCTGTTGTTCGGCGGCGCTGAGGGCGCTCCACTGTGCATGGCTTAAGCCCACTTCGTTGCCCGAGGCCGAGAGGCCAACGGTCCACATGCCAGCGGCTAAACCTTCGTCGATGCCCGGCACGGTGTCGTCGACTTTGACGCAGGCGGCCACGTCGCTGGCGCCCAAACGAATCAGGTTTTCCAAGGCCATCCATGGCCCTGGGCGGCCACCGGCGGGCAGGTCATCGGTGGCCACGACCCAGTCGGGGGCGTAGCCCGCAGCGGCGGCAATCGGCAGCAGGGCATCCATCACCACGCGCGGATAACCCGAGCAAGAGCCGATTTTTAGGCCGCGCTGGCGCAGTGTGGCGATGCACTCCAGCGCGCCGGGAATCAGCGCTGAGTAATCGCCGACCCGCTGGATTTGCAGCGGAATAAACGCCGCGTACAGGGCATCCACATCGCTGGCGTGCATGGCGCGGGCAAAGCGTGCCTGCCAACGGGCGGCCACCGCTGGCAAACGGCCCAGTGCTTGAATGTGATCCCATTTGGCCAGGCCCATGGGGATGCGCGCTTCGGCCAGACTGACCTCGATATCGAAGCCGGCGAAGGCGTCGATCAGCACTTGAGTGGGGGCGAAGGAGCCGAAATCCACCACGGTGCCGGCCCAGTCAAAAATCACTGCCTGCAGTGGGCCGGTGTAACGGCGTTGGTAGCTATAGCTCATAGGGTTACTCCTGAGGTGTGCCAGCCGAGGTCGAGCAGGGCGGCGCCCAACGCGGCTAAGGCTTGGTCGATTTCGGCCTGATCGATGGCACCGATGCAGCCGATGCGAAAGGTTTCTAGCTGGGTCAATTTGCCCGGATAAAGAATAAAACCGCGCGCCCGCACCGCTTGGTACAGGGCCATAAATTGGTAGCTCGGGTGGCTCGGTGCATGGGCGGTGTAAATAATCGGCGCCTGCACGGCCGCCGGCAGATAGGGGCGCAAACCGAGTGCCGCGAGGCCTGCGCGCAGCCGTTCGGCATTCGCCTGATAACGGGCTAAGCGCGCCGGTTGGCCGCCTTCACCGAGGTATTGGTCGAGCGCCGCGCGCAGCGCCGCCAACACGTGGGTCGGTGGGGTGTAGCGCCACTGGCCGGTGCGTTGCAGGTAGCTGTGTTGGTCGTAGAGGTCTAGCGACAACGAATGACTGTTGCCTCGACTGGCTGCCAGCGCGGCCTTTTGCACCAGCACAAAGGCCATGCCGGGCACGCCTTCTAGGCACTTATTGGCCGACGACACCAGCGCCGCAAAGGGCAACTCACGGGCATCCACCGGCAACGCGCCGAAGCCGCTCATGCTGTCGATAATCAGTTGCCGACCAGCCGCCGCCACCACGTCGGCAATCTGCGCCAGCGGGTTGAGCAAGCCGGTGCTGGTTTCGCAATGAATGGCGCCGACGTGGCTGATCTCGGGATGCTCAACTAAATAGGCGGCTAATTGCTGCGGGCATACCGGCTGGTCGTCGGCAAAGTTCAGGGTCGCCACTTGGCGGCCCATAACCTCGGCCAGTTGCGCCATGCGCAGACCGTAAGCACCGTTAACCAACACCAGTAGGGCGCCATCACGCGGCACTAGGGTGCCGATGGCGGCCTCCACGGCGAAGGTGCCGGAGCCTTGCAGCGGCACACAAACATGGCTGTTTTGTGCGTGGGCAATTGCTAATAAGTCGGCGCACACGCTGGCCGTCAGGGCGTTGAAACGGGCGTCCCACGAACCCCAGTCGTAGAGCATGGCGGTCTTGGTGGCCAGGCTGGTGGTCAGTGGTCCGGGGGTGAGCAAAATGGCGTCGCGCATGGCACGTGGCCTCTAATAATGACAATGAAGGAGGTGTCTGTGCGGGCCTGTTTTAGGCCCGCACCCGACGGCGAGAATATTTTGCGTAGCGCCCTTAGGCCGCGGCCGGCGTTAGCCAACGGCAGTCCCAGCCACGGCGTGCGGCTTCGTCCATTAGGCGTGCATTGGGATTGGTTGGGCGTGGCTGGCTGCACCACTCCAGCAATGGCAGGTCGTTGTGCGAGTCGCTGTAGAAATAGCTTTGCTGCACTTGCGCGTGCTGGCGCAGCAGCCAGTTTTCTAGGCAGTGCACCTTGCCTTCGGCGTAGGTCAGTAAGCCCTGACTGCGCCCGCTGTACCGGCCATTGCGCACCTCGCAGGGCACGCCATGAATATGCTGAAAACCCAGCGCCTCACCCATTGGCCGCACTAGAAACTCTTCGCTGGCCGACACCAGTAGTAGGGTGTGCCCGGCGGCGCGGTGGGCGGCCAGCAACTCCAGCGCCTCGGGATACACCCGTGGCAACAGTTGGCTATCGACCAGCCGTTGCACCTCAACGGCCACCTCGCTCTCGCTGCGTCCGGCGAGCGGGGCCAGGGTTAGGTCTAAATAGGCGTGCATATCTAAGCCGCGCTCGCCGTAATCGCTCATTAGCGCGGCATGTTGCGCGGCAAATGTGTGCCGGTCGGCCCAGCCGAGGTCTTGCATATGGGCGGCCCAGCGCGCCGAGCAGTCAGCATCCAGGAGGGTGTGATCGAGATCGAAAATAGCCAGGGTGAGTGCTTGCATAACGGGGCCTTGTGCACAGGTTGTAAACGTCATGCAGTATCGACATTGCTAGGCCTGCAGCCCACACAGTAGGGCTAGCGCCAAGGACTAGGTTTTCTTATGGCATGTAACCGCACTGTCATCTTTGCTCGCTTTACTTGTTTGATGGCTAGACCGATTCCCTCATTTAAGTGCCCTTACCTATGTCGCAGCTGCCGCCCCTAAATGCTTTACGTGCCTTTGAAACCTCAGCGCGCTTGGGCAGTTTTACCCGTGCGGCCGAGGAGCTGTGCGTAACCCAAGCGGCGGTCAGTCAGCAGGTTAAGTTGCTTGAACAGCACCTGGGCAGCCCGATGTTTGTGCGCGAGGCCAAGGGCCTGCGCCTTACGGAGGCGGGGCGCAGCTATTTGCCAGCACTGACGCAGGCCTTTCATACCCTGCGCAACAGCACCGAGGAGTTGTTTGGCGAGCGCGGCCGCACCCAGCTCAACGTGCGCGCCTCGAACTCCTTTGGTGAACATTTTTTAGCGCCGCGCCTGCAGCGTTTTCTGGCCGACTATCCGCGTTTTCGGGTGCGTATTAGCTCCTCGCCATGGACCGCCTTTGCCGAGGAAAGCAATGCCGACGTGGAGATCTGCAACGGTTATGGCGACTGGAGTGATCGTCAGGTCGAGCGCCTGACCACCGAACATTGGTTAACGGTGTGCAGCCCGGCGACGCTGGAGCGGCGTGGTTGGCCGGGCTCGGCGCAGGCGCTGATGGACTGGCCGCTGTACAGCGTGCTCGGCTACCGCGAGGGCTGGAATGAATGGCTGGGTTGTCAGCAAATTCATGGCCTGGCGCCGCCGCCCAGCTTGGAGTTCGACACCACCACCTTGGCCATGCAGGCGGCACGTTATGGCGATGGCGTATTGCTGACCCGCAGCTTTCTAGTCAGCGATGCCCTGCAGCGGGGCGAGCTGGTGCAGCCGCATCCGGGCATCTTGCCCACCCGTGGCGGGCATTACTTGGTGTGTCAGCGTGGCGACCAGCGGCCCAAGGTGCTGACCTTCTGTGACTGGCTGCGCCGCGAGCTGCGCGGTCATCAGGCCGGTTTGCGCTTGCAGCTGCCTGGTCTAGCCCAAGAATGATTGACGGTGGGTATTAGTAAATCTAGGCCATTTAGGCCTTGTTCGTCATAAAGCCGCAATCCTTCGGGCATAGCCTTGTTGCTGCCGGATGAGCGCAGGTCAGCCGAACAGGCCGGCATGCGCAGACCGCTCACGCTACGCACAATCACCCCGTTTGCGGGCTCAGCCCGACTAGGAGATTTCAGTGACATCGCTCAAGCCTTTGCGTTCTTTACTCGCCATTGCCCTGACCTCGCTGTCGTTCGCGGCCTTGGCCAACAGCGAGCTGACTGTTTACACCGCCCTTGAACCAGAAGACCTGAGCAAGTACGCCGAACGCTTTAATCAGGATCACCCCGATGTAAAGATCAACTGGGTGCGCGACTCCACGGGGGTGATTACTGCTCGCTTGCTGGCCGAAAAAGCCAATCCACAGGCGGATGCCGTTTGGGGCTTAGCCGCCACCAGCCTGAAGCTGCTGCAACAAGACGGCATGCTGCAAGGCTACGCCGCGAAGAATCTCGAGCAACTCAAGCCGCTGTTTCGTGATAGCCAGAACCCACCGCAGTGGATCGGCATGGATGCGTGGATGGCCGCTGTGTGTTTCAACACGGTAGAAGCCGCCAAGTACAACCTGCCCGTGCCGAAAACCTGGCAAGACCTGACCAATCCGGTGTACCGCGGCTATATCGTGATGCCGCATCCGGCCTCATCGGGCACCGGTTATTTGGATGTTTCCGCTTGGCTGCAAACCTTTGGCGCGGATAAAGGCTGGGTCTTTATGGACGGCTTGCACCAGAACATTAAGAGCTACACCCACTCCGGCTCCAAGCCTTGCAAGATGGCCGCCACGGGTGAAGCACCGATCGGCATTTCCTTTGCCTATCGCGGCGCCAAGGAAATTACTGCTGGCGCGCCGTTGCAGTTGGTGTTCCCCAGCGAAGGTCTCGGTTGGGAGATGGAAGCCGCCGGCATTATTAAAGGCACCAAACAGTTGGACGCGGCTAAAGAGCTGATGGATTGGGCGGCCAGCGAAAAGGCCAACCAGCTGTACAACGAAGGCTATGCCATCGTCGCCATGCCGGGCATTGCCAAACCAGTGGCGCATTTCCCGGCAGACCCTGAAGCACTGTTGATCAACAACGACTTCGACTGGGCGGCAAAAAACCGCGACAGCATCCTCACCGAGTGGCAGAAACGCTACGAAGGTAAGGCCGAAGCTAAGTAACTGTTAGCCCGTAACGGCTAGCGCAAAGCAGCCCACGTCAACGTCGCTAGCCCTTGGCCGCGGTGGGCGCGGGCTGCTATCCCGAGTGTCGGCAACACCCTGTCCGCCAAACCTAAACCA
>JBBKVZ010000276.1:0-10508 GCA_037968715.1 Pseudomonas sp. | reverse complement strand
GGCCGCATGCGTCAGGCGGTGGTGGTCATTTGGTATCCGATTAAAGAGCAACGCACCTTGCGCCGCTTCTACCAAGCGCTTGAGCAGTCTGGGGCGCCGAAGCTGCTGCGTGCCGAGCTTTATGTGCATCCGGCGGATGATGCTCAGCGCCTAAACGGCTCGGGCTTGATCATCGCTAATCCACCTTGGGGCCTGGAAGAAGAACTCAACCAATTGCTACCGTGGCTGACCGACACCTTGGGTCAGACCCAAGGCGGCTGGCGTTGTGATTGGTTGATCGAAGAAAACTCGGGGGCTTGAGCCCAGTGCTTTGCCCGCTACTGTCGATCATTCAGACGTTGCGCCAGTAGCGGCAGAAAGCGCTCAAATTGCTCGCTCAGTTGCACCAGTAAATCGCCGGCGGCGGCGAGTTCGCCTTGTTCGGCAAGCTGCTCGATTTGCTCGGCTAACTGTTGTGCTGGGCTTAGGCAGAAACTGCCGAGCAGCGCCTTGAGGGCGTGGGCGGTCAGCTGCAAACTGCGGCTATTACCCTGCAGCAGCGCCAGCTGCAGTTTGTCCAGATAGTCACTGCGGCAGCTGGCCAGAAACGGCGCGCCGATTACCTGCAAAACAAACGGATCAACTTGACTGAGCGCAGCCTGATAATTGAAGGCCGTGGCACTGGCGGCGCTCCGATTTGGCTCTGTCAGCTGCGCTGCTGGACCTTCGCCGGTTAAGACCCGGTGGATTTCGGCATACAGTTGCTGGCGACTGATCGGCTTACTGATGTAACCGTCCATGCCCGCTGCCAAGCAGGCCTCGCGGTCGCTGGGCATGGCGTTGGCGGTCATGGCGATGATCGACAGATGCTGCCCGTTGTCGGTCTCGGCCGCACGGATCAGTTGGGTGGCTTCGAGACCGCCCATTTCAGGCATAAACATGTCCATCAAGGCCAGATCGAAGTGTTGCTGGGCAATCAATTCAATGGCCTGTTTGCCGTTGCCGGCCAGCACTACTTGATGGTGATGCCGCTCGAGCAGTTTGCGGGCGAGAATGGCGTTAATGGGATTGTCTTCCACCAGCAGTACGTGCAGGGCCGGCAGTGGTTCTTCGTGGGGGTTGTCGGTGGCTGTCGGCGCAGGGTTTTTGGCGTTGAGGCCGCGCACCTGCAACAGGCTGCGCAGTAACTCGGGCTTGGCTAGGGGCGTGGTCAGCGCGCCGACAGTCAGCTCTTTGCAGCGTTGCTGGCCAAGCCCTTGTTGGCTGCAGTTGAGCAGCATGATGCAGTGTGGGCGCAGCGCCTTGGGCAGCTGTTCGAGCAGCTGAAAACCGTCGCCATCACTCAGTTGCGCACTGATCAGTACCGCCCCGAAGTTCGGCAAACTTGCCGCCGGCTGCGCGAACAGGGCTTGCGCCTGGGCGATGCTGGCAACGCTGATGGGTTGTAATTGCCAGTCGCGCAGGCAGCTCTCGAGTAATTGACGCAGCTCGGGTTGGCTTTCTACCACTAGGATTGCCAGCCCTTGCAGCTGCTTGCTCTGCTCTGGGTTCGGGCGTGGCTGGGGGCGGCTGTCGGCGCTGCTATGCGGCAGGCGCAAGCTGAAGTGAAAGGTTGAGCCCGCGCCTGGGGTGCTTTCTAGCCACAGCCAGCCGTGCATTAACTTGAGCATGCGGGCGGCGATCGGCAGGCCTAGGCCGGTGCCGCCAAATTGTTGTGCAATTGAGTTGTTGGCTTGAGTAAAGGCATCAAAAATCCCGTCCTGTGCCTCCAACGCAATGCCGATGCCGGTGTCTATCACGCGCCCGTGCAGTTCGCTGCTGTGCGCATCTTGGGCGCTCAGTTGCAGGCTCAAGCGAACGCTGCCATGGCTGGTGAACTTGATCGCATTGCCAAGCAGGTTGAGCAGTACCTGACGCAGGCGACCGGCATCGCCGAGCAGTTGCTGCGGCACAGCAGGGTCGATGTCGAGTATCAGTTCTAGGTTCTTCTGCTCGGCACGTACCGCCAGCAGGCGCATGGCTTCTAAGCTGCAGGCAGCGAAGTCGAAGGGTTGCGCGCAGAGTTCCAGCTTGCCGGCTTCGACCTTCGAGAAGTCGAGAATATCGTTGATGATGCCGAGTAAGGCGTCTGCAGAAAATTTGGCCATGTCCAGGTAACGGCGTTGTTCGGTGTTGAGTTGGCTGTCGAGGGTGAGCTCGAGCATGCCGAGGATGCCGTTCATTGGCGTGCGAATCTCGTGGCTCATCACCGCCAAGAAGGTACTTTTGGCCCGATTTGCGCTCTCGGCCTGCTGAATGGCTTGTTGCAGTTCGGTCTCTTTGAGCTTGCGTTGAGTGATGTCGCGAAAGCTAAAAACCTGTCCCTGTAGTTGCCGGTTGATATACAGCGGCACACGATGGCGCTCGAAATAGCGACCGTCGTGCAGGCGCAGGATGTCGAATTGATCGGGATCGTCACAGGCCTGCTGGTCCAGTTCGGTCAGTGCGTACTGGTCGGGGAGCAGTTGGCTATCGAGAAAGTGCAACACCGCGCTGTCGACACCGGCACTCAGCAGCGCATCGGGAATCTGCCACAAACGGGCGAAGTGGCGGTTCATGTTGCTGATGCCACCCTCCAAATTGGTCACCAAAATGCCGTCGGCGGTGGCTTCAAGGGTGGCCGAGAGCAGTGACCCTGAGTGTTCCAGTGCCTGGTTGACGGCTTTTTGCGGGGCGGCATCCTGAAAGTTCAGCAACAATAAGCTGTGCTCAGCTATGTCGAGTTTACGCAGCGATTTGCTGACACTGAAAAACGACTCATCCTTGCGTTTGTATTCGCTGTCTACGGCGCTTAGCTCGCTGATTTGTCCGGCGCGCACGTCATCCCAAAAAAACATGTCTTGAATTGAGCTTTCGATGTCGGTGATCGGCAGTAACAGCAGTTCGTCGCGGCTGTAGCCCAGCGCCCGACACGCCGGCCGGTTGGCCTCAATAATTAGCAGGCTGTGGGGGTCGACCAGCAGCCGCGCTTGCTCATCGTGCATCAACAGCGCTTGGGCAATGACGCTGGGCGGGATCTGCTTCATTTAAGCAACCACCGTTTGTTGCGGATCAAAGTAGTAGGTGACGTGCTGGCGCGGGCTCAGGTAGTTATAAATGTCTTGCGGTAACTGGCCGGGGCGCAGGCTTTTGCTGATGTTGAGTTCGGCTTCGCTCTCAAGGTCGATAATGATCGCTTCCTCTTTGGGCACCTCGGGGTCATAGACGATCACAGTCGGCCGCAGGGGCTTGTTTGGGTTGACGGCCAGCACCAAACCGATCATTTCGTTCGACAGTTGCACGATGCAGCCCGGCGGATAGACACCCAAACAGCGAATAAAGGCTTTCAGAGCCGCAGGGTCGAAGTGGCCCCGCTGTTGGGTAAACATCCTCGACAACGCTTCGTGCGGGGTCAGCGCTTCAGCCAAGTTCAGCGGGTTGCAGAGGTTGTCGTAGTGGTTAACGATGCATACCACGCTGCTTAACGGGCTGATCTGCGCACCTTTAAGCTGGTGTGGGTAGCCGCTGCCGTCGCTGTATTCGTGGTGTTCGCGGATGATCCGTTGCGCGGCCTCGTTGAGCTCCATGCGCGCCGCCAGTTTAATGCCGTACTCACAATGCAGGTGCAGCAGGCTAAGTTCGGCTTTGTTTAGTGGCTCGGTTTTCAGCAGGATTTTACTGGGGATGTCGAGTTTGCCGATGTCATGCAGCAGGGCGCCGAGGCCCAGTTGCAGGGTGTCCTCGCGATTAAATTGCAGAATTCGCGCCAGCATAATCGACAGCACAGTGACGTTGAGGGCATGAAAGTAGGCGTCCTCACCGGCTTTGCCATTCAGCGCATGCATCAGTACGGTTTCTTCCCCGAGCATGGCGTCGACCATCTGCGCGACCAGCTCTTCGGCTTGCTGCAGGGTTTCTAGCGGTTGGCTGCGCAGGTTGCGGCCAATGTTTTTCACCGTATTGTTGGCCTGCTGAAATTTTTTATTCACCTCGGCCAAGTTCCGCCGTAATGCCTTCAGTTGTTCGATGCGGGCCTGCTTGGCGTGCATGGCCGCGAGCTCTTCGGCGCTTAGTGGTGGCGGTGCGGGTTGCGCGATTACGGTTGGGGCGACACCGGCTGCGGTGGCTAACGGTCGGCAGTCACTGCGCTTGGGGTCATAGCGCAGGCGTGGAAAACCGAGGGCGAGCAGTCTGTTTAGCTGCTTTTCGTCCTTGATTTTGAAGCTGCTGAAGGTAAAGGAATGCTCCATCCAACCTCGATCGAGGTGGACGTAGAGGCCGACGCAAAGCTGGTCGGCATTAATATAGAGGGTGTCTTCGGGCATGCCATCCTCTGCGCCAATCTTCCACGGCCATTAGGGTTACGTTGCAATTGCCTGAGTCTAGACGCTGGCTAGCCGCCTTGCGCGCTAGAACCTTGCAAAACCCTGGCTTAACGCGCGCGACTAGCGGCTAGCCGGCGCCTGCTGTTTGCCGGCCACATAGGACGCCGCGATGCTCAGCACCCAGCAGAGCATAAATAACCACGTGGCGCTGCTCAGGCTGAGCGTTAACTGTTGCATCGTTTGTTCAATGGCGCGGGTCAGCGCGATGACTTCCAGCGGCAGAGTGCCATTGGCTATCTGCTCGCTGAGCAGGTGGGCGATGGCTAGGCTCTCGCGCACGATATAAATGCTGATGGCCAGCGCGGGCAGAATAAACAGCGCCGCTTGCCAGTAACGCTTCAACCAGTACAAGCCGGCACCGGGGAAAATGAGTGCGGAGTACAGCGCGGCTTGCACGGATTTTTGCATGTTCGACTCTTGGTTTTCGAGGGTTTATGGGCGGTCATTCAGCTGCATAACTGGGTAGGCTGATCACCATTCGGTGAGCCAGCCTTTTAGGGCTACTCCTCCAGCAAGCTACGCAGCATCCACGCAGTTTTTTCATGCACATTGAGGCGTTGGGCTAACAAATCAGCGGTGGGTTGATCGTTCGCCGCATCTACTGCCGGCAACAACTTGCGGGCTGTGCGGGCGGTGGCTTCTTGCGCTGCGACCAAGTGACGAACCATGTCGTTAGCCAGTGGCACGCCCTCAACTTCTTTGATTGATGCCAGCTTAACGAACTCTTTGTAAGTGCCCGGCGCGGGATAACCCAGTGCGCGGATCCGCTCGGCGATCAGGTCGAGGGCATTCCACTGCTCGGTGTACTGGGCCATAAACATATTGTGCAGGCTGTTGAACTGCGGGCCTTTAACGTTCCAGTGGAAGTTGTGGGTCATCAAGTAGAGCGTGTAGCTGTCGGCCAGTAAAGCCGATAGGCCCTGCATGATTGTTTCGCGGTCATCAGTATTGATACCAATGTCGATTTTTGGTGCATTTGCTGTCTTGCTAACCATTTAAGTTCTCCAAGTCAGTGATGTGCGCAGCTTCGGCATGCCTAACTGCGCGAATAAAAAGAGCCGGGTAGCCCGGCTCTGGTGGTCTTAACCGGCTTTTTTAGGCGTACTAGGCCAAGTCGAAACGGTCTGCGTTCATGACTTTTGTCCACGCGGCCACGAAGTCCGCGACGAATTTTTGCTGGTTGTCATCCTGTGCATAGACCTCCGCATAGGCACGCAGCACCGAGTTGGAGCCAAATACCAGATCAACGCGGCTGGCAGTCCACTTCACAGCGCCGGTTTTGCGCTCGCATATTTCGTACGAATTGCGTCCGGTCGGTTTCCAGGTGTAAGCCATGTCGGTCAGGTTGACGAAGAAGTCGTTGCTTAGCGCGCCGACGCGATCAGTGAACACACCGTGCTGGCTGCCGCCGTGGTTGCTGCCCAGAACGCGCATGCCGCCCAGCAGCGCGGTCATCTCGCAAGCGGTCAGGCCCATCAGTTGGGCACGATCGAGTAGCAACTCCTCGGCGCTCACCACGTAGTTTGTCTTCATCCAGTTACGGAAACCGTCAGCCAAGGGCTCCAGTACCGCGAAGGACTCGACATCGGTCATTGCCGCTGTGGCATCGCCACGGCCGGGTGCAAAAGGCACTGTCACATCAACACCGGCTGCCTTGGCCGCCTGCTCGATGGCCAAGTTGCCGGCCAGCACTATTACATCCGCCACGCTGACGTTGCTCTGGGCAGCAATCTCTTCCAGCACCGCCAGAACCTTGGTCAGGCGGATTGGCTCATTGCCTTCCCAGTCCTTTTGCGGGGCTAGGCGGATGCGTGCGCCATTGGCACCGCCGCGTTTGTCGGAGCCACGGAAGGTCCGGGCACTGTCCCAAGCAGTAGACACCCTGTCGCTGATGCTGAGGCCGCTGGCGGCAATCATCGCTTTGACCGCAGCTACGTCGTAGTCGTTGCGCCCGGCCGGTACCGGGTCTTGCCAGAGCAAGTCTTCATTGGGTACATCTGGGCCGAGGTAGCATGACTTTGGCCCCAGGTCGCGGTGGGTCAGTTTGAACCAGGCGCGGGCGAAGGTTGCGGAGAAGTAAGCCGGGTCTTGATAGAAACGCTCGGAGATTTTCCGGTACTCAGGGTCCATCTTCATGGCCATGTCGGCGTCGGTCATGATCGGGTTGTTACGGATGGACGAGTCTTCCACATCAACCGGCTTGTCTTCCTCCTTGATGTTGATCGGCTCCCACTGCCAAGCGCCGGCTGGGCTTTTCTTCAGTTCCCACTCGTAGCTCAGCAGCAGGTAGAAGTAGCCGTTGTCCCATTGGGTCGGATTAGTCGTCCAAGCACCTTCGATGCCGCTGCTTACGGTGTCGCGGCCAACGCCTCGGCTGGTGTGATTGTTCCAGCCCAAGCCTTGCTCTTCGAGGTCGGCGCCTTCTGGCACGGCGCCGAGGTTGTCAGCATTGCCATTGCCGTGGCACTTGCCTACGGTGTGGCCGCCGGCAGTCAAGGCCACGGTTTCCTCGTCGTTCATCGCCATGCGCTCGAAGGTCACGCGGATATCTTGAGCAGTTTTCAGTGGGTCGGGATTACCGTCCACGCCTTCAGGGTTCACGTAAATCAGGCCCATCATTACCGCCGCGAGCGGGTTGGCTAGGTCGCGTTCACCGGAGTAGCGGCTGTTGGTGCTGCCGCTGGGGGCGAGCCACTCTTGTTCCGCACCCCAGTAGGTGTCTTTCTCTGGGTGCCAGATGTCTTCACGGCCAAAGCCGAAACCAAAGCTCTGCAGGCCCATCGACTCGTAGGCCATGGTGCCGGCGAGAATGATCAAATCAGCCCAGCTAATGCTGTTGCCATAGCGCTTCTTGAGCGGCCAGAGCAAGCGTCGTGCTTTGTCTAAGTTGACGTTGTCGGGCCACGAGTTCAGTGGCGCGAAACGCTGACTGCCGGTGCCACCGCCGCCACGACCATCGGCAATCCGGTAGGTGCCTGCCGAGTGCCAAGCCAGGCGAATCATCAGGCCGCCGTAGTGCCCCCAGTCTGCCGGCCACCACTCTTGGCTGTCGGTCATTAGGGCTTTGAGGTCTTTTTTGAGTGCTGCAATATCGAGTTTCTGCACGGCGTCGCGATAGTTGAAGTCGGCGCCGAGCGGGTTGGTCTTGCTGTCGTGCTGGTGCAGGATGTCTAGGTTCAGGGCTTTGGGCCACCACTGCGGGCTCGCCATGCTGGCCGTGGTTGCGGCGCTGTTCATCACTGGGCACGTCCCGGATGTGTTCGGGTTCTTGGTATCCATATTTATCTCCATCTCGCTTGGAATAGGTTGAGTCTTTGAATATGGCAACGATCCCAGAAAAGCCTGCACGGCTACGTTGTTTGAAGCTGGATGTCGCCACGCCCGGTCATGTATGAGTCATAGCTCGCAAGCCCAGAAATACTGCATGAGTAGTAAAATTAGGCTGTTTCAATCAATAGCTACAGTCGTTTGTCGGTATGGGCTTGATAGGTAAAAGTTATCGCTTGGCGATCTGGGGATTTATTCCATTGCTGGCAGCAAGCCGCACTCAAACGTTGAGCTTAGGCGGCTTGTGCAGGTTGTGCGTCACAGCAGGCTTTGCGCCTTCTTGATCTTCGGTGGAATGGTTATCGCGCAATAGGGATTGTTGGGGTTATTTTTGAAATAGTCTTGGTGCACGCTTTCTGCGGGGTAGAAAGTCTCTGCTGCGGCTATTTCAGTGGTGATGGGCGCGCCCCATTCGGCCTCGACGTGGAGGTCGGTTAAGGCTTGCAGAATGCGCGCTTGTTGCTGGCTCTCGGTGAAGAAAATGGCCGAGCGGTATTGTGAACCGATGTCATTGCCTTGCTGGTTTGCGGTGGTCGGATTGTGCACCTTGAAAAATATCTTCAGCAGTTGCTCGAGAGATACCTGTGCGTTGTCAAACGTCAGTGCCACGACCTCGACGTGACCGCTGTCTCCCGTGCAGACCTCTTGGTAAGTGGGGTTTGGCTGGCTCCCGGCGATGTAGCCGCACGTGGAGGAGACAATGCCCGGAATGTCGGTAAACACTGCGTCGAGGCACCAGAAACAGCCGCCGCCAAGAATTATTTTTTCAGTTTCCATTCGTTTCACCTTATGGGTAAAAGGCCGTATGCATGAATGCATCGGGTCGGCAGTACTGTAGGTATGCTTAAACCACACTAGCACTTCAGTGTGACCGGTGAGGCCAGAGCAGGTTCCGTTGTCAGTTGGTTTGGGCCAAGCCCTGCGGTAGAACGCAGCACGCGGATGATGACATCCATCTCTGCAGCAACAGTCCATCGCCAGCACCGTTAGTTCGGCGCCGGGCAGATGAGCACTGAACGCAGTTCTTTAGGTGGCGGGGGTGTTGCTGCGTCCCGGATAGCGACGCAAACGGTCGATCAGCTGCGCGACCGGCAATGGCCGATCAAATAGATAGCCTTGACCTATATCGCACTGCTGACGACGTAAGAAAGCCAGTTGTGCAGCGGTTTCCACGCCCTCGGCAACGACTTTGAGTTTGAGCTTGTGCGCCATGGCGATGACCGCGGCGGTGATTTCCATATCGTCTTGGTCGTGGGGGATGTCGCAGATAAAGCTGCGATCAATTTTGATCACGTCGATGGGAAATTTCTTGAGGTAACTGAGCGATGAATAGCCAGTGCCAAAGTCGTCCATTGCCAATGTCAGCCCCAGCGCCTTGAAGCTCAGTAACTGTTCGCGAGTGGTGTCACTGGCTTCCAGCAGCAGGCTTTCGGTGAGCTCCAGTTCGAGCAGGTGCGGTGGCAGTTGGTGCTCTTGCACGATGGCCGCGATGGAGCTGACCAACTCGGGGTCCGAGAACTGTTTGGGGGACAGGTTGATGGCCACCTGGCACTCGCCCAAACCCAGTTTTAGTAGTTGCTTGCTTAAGGCGCAGGCTTGGTTGGCGACCCACTTGCCGATCGGGATAATCAATCCGGTTTCTTCGGCGACGCTAATAAATTGATCGGGATTAATCATCCCTCGTTCGGGATGATTCCAGCGTAACAGCGCCTCGACGCCCTGCAGTTGGCCGGTTTTTAGATTGAGCTTGGGCTGGTAAAACACTTCCAGCTCATCTTGTTGCAAGGCGCGACGCAGGTTGTTTTCAATAAATAGTTTGTAGTCGGCTTCGGCATTCAGCGCTTCGTTAAACACCTGCAGCTGTTGCTTGCCGTTGGCCTTGGCTTTGTGCAACGCCAAACCGGCATGCTTGAGCAGCAGTTGCGGGTCACTGCCATGCTGCGGTGCGCACGCCAGGCCGATGGAGCCACTGACGCTGATCAGTTGGTTGTCGACGAACAGCGGCTTGCTGAGGGTCTCAAGCACTTGCTCAGCTAGGCGCTGGCCTTGTGCTTGATCAATGCCATCCAGTTGTACGGCAAATTCGTTGCTGGCCAGCCGGGCCAGAGTGCCGAGCGGGCGCAAGCTGTTGCGTAAACGCAGGGCCAGGCTGACTAATAATTTGTCGCCGGTGGTATGGCCGAGGCTGTCGTTAATACGCTTGAAATTGTCAATGTCGACCAGTAGTAAACAGGTCGGCGCGCCGTTGTCGGCAGCCATGCGTTGTTCAAGGCTGCGGATAAACGTCAGGCGAGTACCCAGCCCAGTCAGGTTGTCGTGGTAGGCCAGGTGTTCGAGGCGTTGCTGGACGCGCTTGCTGTCACTGATATCGGCATAGGTACCGAGGTAGTGGCTGAGGTTAGCGTGCTCGTCATACACTTTGCAGAGGGTCAGTTGCGCCCAATAGGGCTCGAGGTTTTTGCGCCGCGTTTTAAATTCACCCTGCCAGTGGTTGCTGTGCTCCAGGGTCGAGTGTGCGGCAAACAGTTGCTCGGGCAGGTTGGCCAAGGCGGGCAAGGCAGTGAGGCTGCGCCCGCGAATTTCATCCTCGCCATACAGGCTGATGGCAGTAAAACTGGGGTTTACATATTCGACCAAACCCTCGCGATCAAGCAGCAAAAAGGCCGTATTACTTTGCGCTATGGCGCGCTGGAATATAGCCAGTGACGGGTTTGCTGCGGCGCTAGGCACGGGCGCTTGCGGTTGCTCAGGCGGCTGCTCGGAGATCAGCAGGTACCCGCGCAGTTGTTGCAGGGCGTG
>JBBKVZ010000275.1:0-26393 GCA_037968715.1 Pseudomonas sp. | reverse complement strand
ATTAACGAGTGTGGAAACGGCCAGCCTTGACTCGCCACGTACTGCAAGTTCTGCACCTGCAAGCCAACCTCTTCAAATACCTCTCGGGCAACACAGTCTTCAACCGACTCGCCGGCCTCGACAAAACCGGCCAGGGTGCTGTACACCCCGGGATTGAAACGTGGCGAGCGAGCCAAAAGGATTTCATCACCACGCGTGACCAGCACAATCATGCTCGGAGACAGTCGTGGGTAATGGGTGATAGCACAAACCGGACAGTGCATCGCCCGCTCACCACAAACCGGCTGCATGGCCGTAGCACAGCTGCCACAAAACCGATGCTGGCGCGCCCAGGTGCCAATTTGACTGGCGAAACCAAGCATTTTGAAAGTGCCCGCATCGCTTTGCATCATCAATTGACGCAGTCCATGCCAGACGCAACCACTGAGCTCGCCAAGCTGTTGCAGCTCTAACAAGTACACGGCGTCACCGGCAAAATGCCCGAGCCCGTGCTCAGCAATAACAGTTACCTCTTGGCGTTTAAACCATTCGCGAGGAAACAACACACCGTTGCCATCGGCCAGAAAATGCTGCTGGCAATGCACCAGCACCCAGCCACCCGACTGCTGCGTATCAAGTAAACCCGACTGCCAGCGCGCCGGCACTATGCCGCCACCGAAATGCCTAAAGCGCGAACACTTTCGGCGGCCAAATCGAGCACACTGGGATTAGTCTCAGGCCGTAACACTGCACCACCCTCCAAGTAGTACTCCAAGCTGGTCAAGGCATCTGCCAAGGTTTCTAGCATCTGCTCAGACGGCATTTGCGGGGCTTCGAGCATCTGCTTGTCGATATACTCGGCGCAAGAACCCACCAGCAAGGCGGCCCGTGGCTGATCTAAAAACCACAGCCCACCGCGCACTGCCTGCAGACTAAATGGCACATTAGCTAAGTTGAGTTTCTCACCATTGGATTCAAGGTAAGCGGTGATCGAACGCTTAGCCAAAGCCAAACCACCCAACGCCTCATCAATGACCACGATGCGTGCTTCATGTAACTGATGGTTGGCAAATGAGCTGGCTTCATCACCGGGCGACACCTCAGCCGGGCGAGTGTCGAAGCGGTCGACCCGCTCAAGGCTGGCCACCATGCTTTCAACGTAAAGCACCGCGTCAGCCAATTTGAGTAATTGCGCAGGCTCAACAGGGGCTTGATCAATCCAACTGGCCACCACAGATAACTGTGTATGCAATGACTTACCCGCCGAGGACAAACCGACCATACCCAAGGTTTTCGACATTTTACCGAGCACGCTATGCAGATGACTTAAGCCATCTGCGCTCACCGTGCCACGTTCAATTAGGTCTAACTGATCTTTAAGACCACTCAACTCGTCACGAATCGCTGATGACAATGAACGCATGACCGCCTGCCCCGGGCCTGCCAAGCGCTGATAGGCTTCTTCCAGCAACTGATCGGTAAATGGCAACGGTAGCAAACTGAATAAGCTACGCACTTGCGTAGCGCGATCACCATTGCTGTCCGCCAGCACCACCAAATACAGTAACTCTTTGAGCAGGTTACGCGGTGCTTCATAACTGGCAGACAGCAGCAACTGTTTAAGTTCACGATCAAGCCGCGAAAACAGCATCTTGCGGGTTTTACGCGGCAATAACTGACCATCTATTTGCGCTTCCAGTGCAGCAGCGGCCACCCAGCACAGGCGGCCACGCGGGTCACCAGCCAGAAGACTGTCGAGGCGAGCCATCGCGCGCAGCATGAGTTTTAAGCTGGCAGTAGCATTTTCCTCACGTAAAAAACCCAACAAGCCAATTTGATACATGTGCCGCAGGCGCTTGACCTCAACACTGCCAGCAGCAAAGGGCAGTTTAGGGGCATTAGTCTCTGGTCGAGGGTGGTCGAGGCGAACACTGAAAAAGAAGCTTTCCGGCAATGCCGGCTGCGCGCCAGCCAGACGTAATTCATTAATGGCCGGCAACAACAATTCAGGAACTTCTTGGCGATGCGCATCGACTATCTCTAGATAGCGGCGTAATACATGCAACGCATTGCTCAACGCCGAAAGTTGGCCGTCACGCTCAACACCAGCACCGACGGGGATATCCGTCGCCTGTTGGAGAACTTCTTGGGCGAGCATTTCAGCGCCCACCAATTCTATAAGCTTGAGCGTGCCGCGCACTTGCTGCAGGCTCTCAACTGCTTGTTGCAGCAAACTGCCGTTATCACGCTCGGCAATAAACTGCTCAAAGCTCAACTCCGCTTCGTCAATAGTTGCAAACAGCTCGTCGCGCACGACGCTTAATGAAGTCACTCCAGTAACCATTGGACTAGAGCGCCTCCGGCGCGAAATACTGCTGCGAGGTGGGGATTGCGATTAACGCAAGACTGACAGGCATTTGCTTGGCGGCCGTGAGTCCGTAAACACTTCCAGCCATACGACTGCAGCGCAGAGTTTGTCTGCTTGCGAACTGCCCCGAGAAGGCTTTGTAGTCGGACACGGTAGGCTTCCTCAGCAAAGAAATTTTCAACACACACAGATGTCTATCGATCTAATCGACCAACTATAACAAGCATGCGCTAAATGTCGATGCTGTCCACTGTGATCCAGGGCACGCACTCACACTTCGTGTTGTTTTTTCGGTATCGGCGTTAACCCCTTGATCCCGAACAGTTCGAGCAACTGCGAGCAAACCTATTTGTAGATCCGCCCGCAGCATAATAACGCCCGCGAAGCCGCTCGGCGGAGCATCGGCCAGCTACTCTTTAATGCAATCCACCGTGTAGCTGCGACCACTGGCACTGTCTTGATGCTGTAAGCCATGGACGTCCGAATCAAAACCCGGAAAGCTTCGATCAAAAGTCTTGGCAAACTCCAGATAACCAATGATCGAACGCGTCGCCTGTGTAAAACGTTCACCGGGCATAATCAGCGGAATACCCGGTGGATACGGCACGAGCATGACGGCGGCAATGCGCCCTTCAAGCTGCTCAACGGGCACAGCTTCAATTTCACGGCGCACCAATTTGTCGTAGGCGTCTGCGGGTTTCAAGGCTATTTCCGGCAGCACGGTATACATCCGTCGCAGCACCTTGGCGGTGGCGTTCTCACGGTAGCAACCATGTAACTGGTCACATAAATCGCGCAAGCCCATGCCGTTGTAGCGTCCCAAGGCGGCGTTAGCAATTGATGGCAAAACCTCGGCCAGTGGCGCATTAACATCGTAGCGACGTTTGAACTCCAGCAACTCGGTCAGCAAGGTACTCCACTTGCCCTTGGTAATGCCCATGGAGAACAACACCAAAAAGGAATACAGCCCAGTTTTTTCAACGACCAGCCCACGTTCCCAAAGAAACTTACTGACCACTGCCGCCGGGATACCGCACTCACTCAACGCACCACCGGCCGTTAAGCCTGGAGTCACCAAGGTGACCTTGATCGGATCAAGCAATACGTAGTCATCGGCCACATCACCAAAACCATGCCAGTCGGCATTCGGCGTCAGCAACCAGTCGGCGGTAGTGGCCGCGCCCACCCCATCAGGCATCGGCGGCTGCCAAATGCTAAACCACCAATCTGTGGGGGCCAGATGCTGACTCAGATTGGCCAGCGCGCGGCGAAAGCTCTGCGCTTCATCGAAGGTTTCCTGGATCAGCGAGCGCCCTGCTGGCCCCTCCATCATTGCCGAGGCCACATCAAGGGAGGCAATGATGCTGTACTGCGGCGAGGTGGATATATGCATCATAAAAGCATCATTAAAACGATCCCGATCCAACTGTCGGGAACCGCCGTCTTGCACATGAATCATTGATGCCTGACTAAAAGCCGCCAACATTTTGTGGGTCGAGTGCGTGGTAAACACCAGCGGCGCATGCTCATCACGCGAGGTGCCCATGCCAAAGCGGCCGGCATAAAACTCGTGAAACGCGGCATGGGCATACCACGCCTCATCAAAGTGTAAGACCTCAACACTGCCGGCCAAGGTTTGCTTGATTAGCTCGGCGTTGTAACAAAGACCGTCGTAAGTCGAGTTGGTAATCACCGCTAATTTGATTTTGGCTTCGCGACCACGCGCCAGAGGGCTGGCATCAATTTTCGCCTGAATCGCTTCACGGCTAAATTCGGATAATGGAATCGGCCCGATAATCCCCAGTTCATTGCGATCTGGGCATAAGTACAACGGGATCGCCCCGGTCATGATGATCGAGTGCAAAATCGACTTATGGCAATTACGATCGACCAACACCAGATCATCACGGGCAACCATCGAATGCCAAACGATCTTGTTGGCAGTTGAGGTGCCGTTAATCACGAAAAACGTGTGATCAGCGCCAAAGTTACGCGCAGCCCTAGCCTCGGCCTCAGCCAAAGGCCCGGTGTGATCCAGTAATGAACCCAGCTCGGGTACCGACACGGAAAGGTCAGAACGCAGGGTATTTTCACCAAAGAACTGGTGAAAAGCCTGCCCCACCGGACTCTTCCGATAAGCCACCCCGCCGCCGTGCCCTGGCGTATGCCAGGAGTAGTTGGACTCTGAGGTGTGTCGCACCAGCGCTTTGAAAAAAGGTGGCAACAGGCACTCAAGGTAGTTGCGAGCGGCACGTGCCACTTGTCGCGCCAGAAACGGCACCGTGTCTTCGTACAGGTACAAAATGCCGCGCAGCTGATTGAGATCAGCCATGGCCTCGGCCGGTGCATGCTCGATGGTCACTTGCTCGCCCAAGGCGAAAATCGGCAAATGCGGAGCGCGCAAACGCGCAACGCGAATCAACTCAACCATGTCTTCAAGTAAGTGGCGATTTTCGCCGGCGCCTTCGGCCGCGAGCAAAATACACGCAAGGCCATGGTGCGTGGAGGCGACAATGCGCCCCTCAGCAGAGGTTGCGCTGGACAGGATACTAAACCCTTCCTGCTCCAGCTCGCGGGCGATGGCGCGCACGCGATCACCGGCAACGGTGTCGGCTTTAATGTCGCGGTGCACAATAAGGACGGGGAATTTTAAGTCTTTATACATTGTGGCGTCCTGAGGCGGGCAGTCAGATGCTGCCTATCGCCTCAGGTTAGAGGCTGGCCGGAAACGGCGAAACCCCCACAAGCATCAGGCTGTACGAAAAGGTCGCCCGACGATAACTCTATGGCGCTTAACCCTCGGCCGCAGCCGCCTCAAGCTGCGACCAGAGCGCTGGAGCACCGCCTGCCTTAGCAATCAGGGCCAAGCGCACAGCATGCTCAGCCAGCTCGGCCTCACTGGCGCGAATAACCTGAGTCAGCTTGCGCGTAGCCGGCAAGCGGCGAATCTCGCTGGCTTGCTGGCTGCCACCCGAGTTCTCGCCATCACTGGCGTTCCCGGCCAACAACAGGCTGGTCTGCCCGCCGGTCATGTTCAGGTATACGTCAGCCAGAATCTCGGCATCCAGCAGCGCGCCGTGCAGCTCGCGGCCGGAGTTATCTACGCCATAACGTTTGCACAAGGCATCTAGGCTATTGCGCTGGCCGGGGTGCCGGCCACGCGCCAACACCAAGGTATCCAAGACCGTGCAGTGTTCGCTGAGATCGCTGCGCTCTTGCTGACCAAGCAAGGCGAATTCGTTGTTAAGAAAGCCCAAGTCGAAGGGCGCGTTGTGGATGATTAACTGCGCGCCTTTGACGAACTCAAAAAACTCATCGGCCACTTCGCGAAAGCGTGGCTTACCGGCCAGCTGCTCGGCGGTAATGCCGTGCACCGCGATAGCACCCTCATCAATATCTCGATCAGGCTGCAGGTAGACATGGAAGTGCCGCCCGGTAAGCTTGCGCCCCTGTAATTCGACACAGCCGATTTCAATAATCCGGTGACCGTCGGTAACCGGCATGCCGGTGGTTTCTGTATCGAGCACTACACTGCGCATAAATATTCCTGCGGTACTAACGCAATTTCAATTCATCAACGCCACGATTGGCCAGTTGATCCGCCCGTTCATTACCTGGGTGCCCGGTATGTCCACGAACCCACTGCCAAGTGATCTGATGGCGCTGCACTTGCTCGTCGAGTTGCTGCCACAGATCGACATTCTTAACCGGCTGTTTGGCGGCCGTCTTCCAGCCACGCTTCTTCCAATTGGGCATCCACTCTTGAATACCTTGCATCACATATTGTGAGTCGGTGACTAAGCGCACCTGGCACTCACGTTTAAGCTCGGCCAGGGCACAAATGGCGGCCATAAGCTCCATGCGATTATTGGTAGTCAGCTTTTCGCCGCCCCAGAGTTCTTTTTCAACCCCCTTAAAAATCAGCAAGGCACCCCAACCGCCTGGCCCAGGATTGCCCTTGCAGGCGCCGTCGGTAAAAATTTCGATGTGTTCGCTTGTGTTCAATCTTCTTTCTCACCGAGGTTAAGAGCCTATGGCTCAGCGTCACGCCGACTGACCTTAGCCACCGGCATCGGCAGTAATTTACCCATCGCCGCCCGTTGCGGCTGACGCAGTGGGCGCAAGCCCACCACCAACTTACGCGCCACCAATAGATAAAATCCCGCACCAGGCAATTGCCAAGCGCGGCCCACGCGTTCGAGCCCCGCTAAGCGGGTGGACCAGTGGTCTGCACAAAGCGGCGGACGATAGCACCCGAAGCTGCGTTTCTCCAGCCCAAAGCCCAACAAGCGCAGCCAGTCGGTGACCCGCGCCGGCGCAATGCAGCGGGCCTGACGCAAGCCATCTCTGGCGATTAAACGCCGAACTCCCCAGCTGCTCCACGGGTTAATCCCGACGATTAACAGATGCCCGCCGGGCCTTACGCTGCGCGCCGCCTCGCGCAATAAAGCATGTGGCGAAAGGCTGAAATCCAGACCATGTTGCAGCACCACAACATCCGCCGCATGCTCACTGAGTGGCCAGGCATGCTCTTCGCAAGCGATTTCAATGCCGCTAAAGGGTGCCCCGAGCCGCACGCTACGTTGAATTTTCAGGGCGCTGGGCAAAGACGCTATCTGCGGCCCGTAGTGCACCAGATAACTACCAAAAAACCGCGCCAACTCACCTTCCAGCAACTGTTGCTGATCGGCCAATAATAGTTGTCCAAGCGGCCCTGCCAGCCAGCGCCGCGCCTGATCTTGCAGTTCTAACCAGTCAACGTCGGCCTGGGCGAATGCTTGCTCAAACATGAACCACTCCTTAGCAGGACAGCTGCGCGCAAGGCATAGCCCCGCTTCACGCTATAGGCCTAAGATGCACTATAAATTCAAGCTTAGCGAACCTAGCCATGATCGTAATTGATGCACTACCCGCCTTCAGCGACAACTACCTTTGGCTTTTGCAAGATCCTCTCCAGCGGCGCTGCGCCGTGGTTGATCCGGGTGATGCTGCACCGGTATTGGCTTGGCTTGCCGCGCATCCAGGCTGGCAGCTCAGTGATATTTTAATCACCCACCATCACGCCGACCACGTCGGCGGTGTGCTGCAACTCAAAGCTCAATGCGCCGCCAAGGTGTATGGCCCAGCCAAAGAAAACATCCCCGGGCGCGATATAGCCCTAAGTGAGGGCGACCTTATTGAAGTGCTCGGCCAGCAATTTCAGGTACTTGAAGTACCCGGGCACACACTGGGTCATGTGGCTTATTACCATGCGGCAAATGAGCCGCTACTGTTCTGTGGCGACACGTTATTTGCCGGTGGCTGCGGCCGGTTGTTTGAAGGTACACCCGCGCAAATGCACCTTTCATTGCAGCGGCTGGCGCACTTGCCAGAGAACACCCTGATTTACTGCACCCATGAATATACGCTGAGCAACTTACACTTTGCCCACGCGGTTGAACCGCAAAATGCAGCCATCACCGAGCGCTTGGCCAACGTCACGCATTTGCGTAGTCAGGCACAGATCACACTGCCATCAAACATGGCATTGGAGCTGGCCACCAATCCTTTTTTACGTGCCGATAACGATCAAGTTAAACGCCAAGCAGAGCTGCATGACCACCGCGAACATGCCAACACTGAGGAGGTATTTGCCAGCTTGCGGGCGTGGAAAAATAACTTCTAAACACGGTCGGAAATTGCCTAGCAAGTTCTAGCGACTTGACCTCACGCCGAGCGGTTTCTAGAATCGCCGAACTTTTCGCGTGGATCACCTCCCTGCTAATGCCCAAATCGACTCGTAGTATCTTCGACACCAGGGTATTCGCACCCACTGCACGCAAGCTGCTAGTGTGCCTCGCCATAACGCTGGGAGGCTGCCAAACACAAGTTAACCGCCAAGAGCCAGTAGTCCCTGACAATGACCACGCGAGCCTTGAACAGCCCATCGACTGGAGCGAAACAGCCAAACCGCAAGTGCCTACAGATGTATGGGATCGCATTCGCAATGGCTACCAGTTACAAGACGAAATTGGTATTAATCCGCGGATCGAACGACAACGTTTATGGTTCGCCAGCAATCCGACCTCAGTTGAAAAAGCCAGTCAGCGCGGCAGCCCGTATATCCACTATGTGGTCGAGCAGCTCGACGAACGCAATATGCCCATGGAACTGGCCCTGCTGCCGATAATTGAGAGTGCCTACAATCCATTGGCTTATTCCCCGGCCAACGCGGCGGGAATTTGGCAATTTATGCCAGCCACCGGGCGCAGCTTCAATCTGCGACAAACCAACTGGTATGACGGCCGCCGCGATATCACCGCCTCCACCACTGCGGCAATGAGCTACCTAAGCCGCCTGCATGACATGTTCAACGGCGACTGGCTGCTCGCGCTGGCGGCTTACAATTCAGGGGAAGGTACTGTTAGCCGCGCCATTGAGCGCAACCAAAAACTCGGGCTACCAACCGACTACTGGAACCTGGCGCTACCCAAAGAAACTCAAGACTACGTACCCAAACTGCTGGCTTTGTCGCAAGTGATCAACAGCCCAGAAGCCTATGGCATTGACCTTAATCCGATTGCCAACCATCCCTACTTTGAAATGGTTGAGTTCAAGCAGCGCCTGCAACTGTCCAGTGTTGCCGAGATGGCCGAGGTCGACGAGTCGGAGATTTTGCAGCTCAACCCAGCCTTTAAAAAGGGCGTAACCATTGATGGCCCGCAGCACCTGTTGATCCCCAGCGAAAAAGCCGAATTATTGGCTGCTAACTTGTTATTAATGAAGCCGCAAAAGCAAATTGACTGGCAGCAGCACCGCGTACGTAAAGGCGAAAACTTAGGGAGTATCGCCAATCGTTACAAAACCTCGGTCAGTGAGATTAAAAGCCTGAACCAACTGGCCAGCAATCACCTGAAAGCCGGACAAGTTCTGAGTATCGCGATACAACCAGAACAAATAATGCGCCGTGCGGCTGCGCAACCAACAGTGAGCAAGCGCCAAGTAGCACGCCGCTACCTGACGCAAAAAGGCGATACATTGGGCAGCATTGCTCAGCGACAGAATGTTCAAGTTAAAGACTTGCAGCGCTGGAATAAGTTATCGGGTAGCAACTTAAAAATCGGCCAAGTTTTGTTGTTACAAAAACCGGACAACAACACGCTCACCGCCAGCAGCAAGCGCCTAGCAATCAGCCAGCTAGCCAACAATACCGGCACACAACAAGTTGTCACCTACTACAAAGTGCAGCAGGGCGACTCGCTGTACCAAATTGCCAAGCGTTTTAAGGTCGACTTGCAACAACTGCGCAACTGGAACCCCAACGCCACCCACGCCCTTAAACTCGGTCAGGTATTAACCCTGTACGGTGAGCGCTAATTATTCTGGTCATGCGCTAGCACTTAAACCCCTGCCGGCAGCCGTGCGTTGCAACTGACTGCCGGTGGCGCTTATTGACTGCTCGCCAATTCTACGACTTACGTCGGCTCATGGCGTCCAGACAACGGCCAGTCAGTTCGGTAAAGCGTTTAAAGGCGACAAATTGCTCGTGTTTAAGCGCGCGCCCGGACAATCTACAATCTGCGTAAAGCACACCTATTTCACGTTTACCGGCCAGCAAGGGGGCAATAAAGAACATGCCCAAACCAAGGCTCTGGCGCATAGGTAACGAAACCAAATCATTAAAGCTATAACTGGCCGGCACCCCCATCCAAATGGCTTCTTTGTTGCGCAGTGCGTAACTGAAAATATGCGGCTCAACGTGCGGACCAACCGGTAACGCAAAGTCGCTAAGCCATGCCTGAACGCCCTCACCGACGGCACGTTTGACCCGAAAGCGGCTTTGCCCATCAGATAACACCGCCAACATCACGCGCTCAAGTCCGGCGCCCTGATGCAGACCTTTAAGCAGCGTATCGAGAACCAGCCCGACGTCTGCGCTGCCAGTGATCATCAAAGCCAAATCTTGGAGGGCTTGCTGCATGACGTGTAAATTAGCTTGCAGCAAACGCGCCTTGCGCTGTTCACGCTGAATTTGAATCTGCTCAGGGTCAGTATTGGGAATCAACTGACAAAGTTTACTGGCGCCAAAAGTAGCGGCAACTTTAACCGTCTCCTCAGCACTGGCCAGCACTTGCTGCATGGCCTCCTCCACAGAAATCCCGGTAAGCATGGCGAACTGCTGCACCAGCGCATCCATCTCCGGGGAATCCCAGCCATCCAACGCCACCTCGCTAATGCGTACACCCAAATGTACGGCAACCGCAGCCGGGCTTTTAGCGCTACCAGGTTCGTGGGCGATATTAGCCACAGCGCCTAAGTTCCAGCTTTTAATTAGGCCTTGAGTCAACTGGTTAAAACTGGTGCCCAAGACTTTATGCACGGCAGCATTTGCATCAACGCCCGCTTCGGCCAAAGCGTCGCCCAACTCGTCGGCCTGATCGCCACCGCAGCCCCAAAAAGCCAACTCCCCCAAGTGGTGAAGTAAGGCGGCAATAAATACCTCTTCTTGGTTTTTCGACAAGATATAACCGGCAATATTGCGGGCTTGCACCGCCGCATGAAACGAACGGGCGAGCAACTCCGGCAATTGATAACGCGGGGCACGACTGAGTAAACCGTCAATCAAACTGACCGACAAACTAATCAAGCGAACACTCTCGAAGCCGATCAGGACTATGGCCCGGGAGATGGTTTTAATGTTTTCTTTGGCCGGGTTGTAGTACGTGCTGTTGGCTACCCGCAGCACTTTTGAGGTAAGTGAAGCGTCACGTAACAATACATCGGCTAACTGCTGGACTGAGGCATTGTGGTTTTCTGCCATGCGCTGTAATTCAACAACTACTGAAGCCAAAGCGGGCAAATCAGAATCACTTAAACGCTCAAGCCATGCTTGCAGACCGTAACTACCTTCTGTCACATGGGCACCCTCATTGATTTTATTCAAGTGTAGCCAAAAAGCGCCCCCAACCAACCAATCAGCCAGTCTTTTTCCAGTCGATACAAGCTGTTACTGTAAGGTTCAAGAAGCCTGAAAGTCTGCCATGTACCTTTTTTTACGCCAAATACGCCCCTTCCTCCTGTTGAGCAGTTTGCTGATCAGCTGTTGTGCTCACGCCAGCATCAGCCTAAGTCACGGCTATGCCCAGTTTGGCGAACTGAAATACCCCAGCACTTTTACTCACTTTGACTGGGTTAATCCTGCTGCGCCCAAAGGCGGCAAAATACGCATCATGGCATCCGGCACGTTTGACACACTCAACCCATACACGTTTAAAGGCAGTAGCCCGGTTTCCACACCGGGGCTTATCCAATATGGGATAACGGAGTTCAATGAGCCGTTAATGATTGGTACCGGGCAATATGATCCGTCCGGCGATGAGCCCTCTTCCAGTTACGGGCTAATCGCCAAATCAGTGGAGTACAGCGAAGACCGCAGCTGGGTGGTATTTAACCTGCGCCCAGAAGCGGTCTTTCATGACGGCGAACCCATCACGGCCTATGACGTAGCCTTCTCATACCGCTTACTGATCAAACAAGGTCACCCGCGGTACCGCACCAATTTGCAGGATGTCAAACGCGTAGACATTCTCGGCCGACATCGAATTCGTTTCATATTTAAGCAAGCCAACAACCCGTTGTTAATTTTGCACTTGGGCGAATTACCCGTATTACCCCAGCATTACTGGCAAAACCGCGACTTCAAAGCCACCACCTATGAACCACCGCTGGGCAGTGGCCCCTATCGCATTACCAAAGTGATACCGGGCCACCGCGTGGTCTTTGAACATGTAAAAAACTGGTGGGGCGAGAACCTGCCGGTTAACCGTGGCAAATACAATTTCAAGCGCGTAGAAGTCGAGTTTTATCGCGACAGCAATGTGGCATTTGAAGCATTTAAAGCCGGTGAATTCGATTTTTATAACGAGCATCAGGCCAAAAACTGGGCAACCGGCTACGATTTTCCGGCGGTACAGCGTGGCGAGATTATCCGCCGTGAAATTGCCCACCAAATTCCTGCACAAACCCAAGCCTTAATGATGAACCAGCGACGCCCGGCGTTTGCCCAGCGCAAAGCTCGTGAGGCGCTGGGCCTGTTATTTGATTTTGAATGGACTAACCGCACACTGTTTAACAATGCGTATATTCGTGCCGGCAGCTATTACCCAAACAGCGACTTTTCCGCAACTGGCAAGCCTGAGGGTGGTGAATGGCTGCTGCTCGCGCCGCATCGCGAACAGCTGCCTAAAGACTTTTTCACCCAACCGTTTAGCATGCCCACAACTGGCGGCAATGGTATTCCGCGCGAAACTATACGTAAGGCTCTGAGTCTATTTAAGGCCGCTGGCTGGACTTACTCCGACCAGCGCCTAGTTAACCAACGCGGCGAGCCGATGCGCTTTGAGCTTCTACTGGTGAACTCAAATCTTGAACGGATCTTTCAACCTTATGCAGAAAGCCTTGCCCGCATTGGCATTGAAGTTAACCTGCGCACTATTGATCCGGCCCAGTACAAACAGCGTCTCGACCAATATGACTTCGACATGATCTTGGCAACCCTGCCCCAGGGCCTGAGCCCTGGTCTTGAGCAGCGCCTGTATTTTCACTCCAGCCAACGCAACATCAAGGGCGGCAAAAACTACGCGGGCATCAGTAATCCGGTCGTCGATGAACTGGTCGATAAACTACTGGTAGCCCGTACTCACGACGAGCAAGTAGTCACCACCCGCGCCCTTGATCGCGTCCTGCTGTGGCAGCACTACAGCATCCCCAATTGGTACTTAAACAAGCATCGCTTGGCTTATCGCAACCGTTTTGGCTTTGTGAATACCCCGCCTTACACCTTGGGCCTGCGCGCTTGGTGGCTAACGGCCTCGGAGAAAAAATTATGACGCCGTCTCTACGCACTTTACTCACCCGCACCGCCAGCCTGCTCGCACTCGTGGGCAGCTTGGCCAACGCGGCTGGGCAACATGCCATCACCTTGTATGGCGAGCCGCCGAAATACCCAAGCGACTTCAAAAGTTTTGACTTTGTAAACCCGCAGGCACCGAAAGGTGGAACCTTTCGCCAGTCGGGTCTAGGCGGCTTTGACAGCCTTAATCCATTTATCAGCAAGGGCGTCGCTGCTGACAATATTGGCCTGATCTACGACACCTTGACCCGTCATGGCCTAGACGAGCCATTTACCGAATACGGCCTGCTGGCAGGCAAAATCGAAGTGGGGCCCGACAACAACTGGGTGCGTTTTTATCTGCGCCCTGAAGCACGTTTCAACGATGGCCAACCGGTGACTGCCGACGACGTGGTATTCAGCTTTGAAACATTGATGAAAGACGGTGAACCGCAATACAAGGCTTACTACGCCGACGTCGCCAAAGTGACGGCCGAGGACAAGCAACGGGTACGCTTCGACTTTAAACACAATAAAAACCGCGAACTGGCGTTGATTCTTGGTCAGTTGGCCGTGTTACCCAAACACTGGTGGGCAACCCGCGACTTTAGCAAAGGCAATCTGGACATCCCGCTAGGCAGTGGTCCTTATCGCGTAGAAAAAGTTGAGCCCGGCCGCAGTATTCGTTACCAACGAGTCGATGACTGGTGGGGCAAAGACCTGGCGGTGAATCGCGGCTTTTATAACTTCGACAACCTGCAGATCGACTATTACCGCGATGGCAGCGTGGCGCTCGAAGCCTTAAAGGCCGGGCAATTTGATTTCTGGTTGGAGAGCAGCGCGAAGAACTGGGCCACCGCTTACGACACCCCGGCAGTCAATGAAGGGCGTTTAATCAAAGAGCAAATCATCAATTACAACCCCACCGGCATGCAGGGCTTTGTTTTCAATATTCGCCGGCCCCTGTTCCAAGATCGTCGCGTACGTGAAGCACTGGGGTTATTGCTGGACTTTGAATGGACCAACAAACAACTCTTTTACGGCTCCTACACACGCACCAACAGCTATTTTGAAAACTCCGAACTGGCCGCCACGGGCTTACCCAGTGACGACGAGCTGAAGCTTCTCGAGCCGCTGCGCGACAAACTTGACCCAAGGGTGTTTAGCGAACCCTTCAGCGCCCCGCACACCGACGCGAGTGGCATTATTCGCGAGCAACAACGGCGCGCCTATCAGTTGCTGCAAGAAGCCGGTTGGAAAATTGTCGATGACCATATGGTCGACACCACCGGCACACCGGTAAAATTCGAGTTCCTACTGGCGCAGATCGACTTTGAACGGGTGCTGCTGCCCTTCAAGCGTAATCTCGCCGATCTCGGTATTAAGCTCGACATTCGCCGTGTGGATGTCTCGCAATACATCACTCGGCTGCGCTCGCGTGACTACGACATGATTGTCGGCGGCTTTGGCCAATCCAGCTCACCCGGCAATGAACAACGCGAATATTGGCACTCCTCTAGCGCCGACAAGCCGGGCAGTCGTAACTATATCGGTCTCAAAGACGCCGCCATCGACTCCCTAGTCGAAAGCTTGATCAATGCAGGCTCCCGACAAAGCCTGATTACCCACAGTAAAGCGCTCGACCGAGCCCTGCTCTGGGGCTATTACGTGATCCCTAACTGGTATATCAATACTTGGCGCACCGCTTATTGGGACAAACTGGCACATCCAAAAGTAACCCCTCGCTACGACTTAGGCCTTATGACTTGGTGGGTTAAACCCGTAGCAGATCCAGCCATTGCTCAACCTGTAAGTACGGAGCAATAAGATGCTGGGATATATCGTCCGTCGTTTACTGCTGATCATTCCGACACTGTTTGGAATTTTGCTGATTAACTTTCTCATCGTGCAAGCGGCGCCCGGCGGGCCGGTTGAGCAGATGATCGCCAAGCTTGAGGGCTTTGATGCTGCCGCCGGCGGTGCCACTGGACGTATCTCCGGCGGTGGTGCCGAGGTCGCTGTAGCGAACAACAACTACCGTGGCGCCCAAGGCTTGGACCCGGAGCTGATCAGCGAAATCGAACGCATGTACGGCTTCGATAAGCCGGCCAGCGAACGCTTCTGGATCATGCTAGTGAACTACCTGCACCTGGACTTTGGTGAAAGTTTCTTTCGGGATGCCAAGGTTACCGATCTGATTATCGAAAAAATGCCCGTGTCGATCTCCCTCGGTTTATGGAGCGCATTAATCACCTACTTGATATCTATCCCCCTGGGGATCGCCAAAGCCACCCGCCACAACAGCAGTTTTGATATCTGGACCAGCTCCGCCATTATCATCGGCTATGCCATTCCTGGCTTTTTGTTCGCCATCCTACTGATCGTGGTGTTCGCCGGTGGCAGTTACCTAGATTGGTTTCCGCTGCGCGGCCTGACCTCAAATAACTTCGATGAGCTCAGCACGCTGGACAAAGTGCGCGACTATTTCTGGCACTTGGTGCTGCCCGTCACCACCTTGGTAATTGGCAACTTCGCCACACTGACGCTGCTCACCAAAAACAGTTTTCTCGACGAGATCAACAAACAATATGTAGTCACCGCCCGCGCCAAAGGCCTGACCGAACACAGCGTGCTTTACGGACATATCTTTCGCAATGCCATGCTGCTGGTGATTGCCGGCCTACCTGCAGCCGTACTGAGTATTTTCTTTACCGGCTCGATGCTCGTCGAGGTAATTTTCTCCCTCGACGGCCTTGGCTTGCTGGGTTTTGAATCGATCGTTAACCGCGATTACCCCGTGGTGTTTGGCACCCTGTTTATCTTTTCTCTGTTTGGCTTAATCATGAAATTGATCAGCGACATCACCTACACCCTGGTCGATCCGCGGATCGACTTCAACAGCCGGGAGAATTGAAATGGCCCTCTCCCCAATCAATCAACGCCGTTTTTCACTATTTAAAGCCAACAAACGCGGCTGGTGGTCACTCTGGTTGTTTATGTGCTTATTTATCCTGAGCCTTGGCGCCGAATTAATCGCCAACGACAAACCGCTGATACTCGAGTATCAGGGCGAATGGTTCTTCCCCATTGCTAAGCGCTATCCAGAAACGGTGTTTGGCGGTGAGTTCCCACTTGAAGCCAACTATAAAAGCCCCTATGTGCGTGAACTGATCAGTGCCAAAGACGGCTGGATGCTCTGGCCGATAATCCCGTTCAGCTATAACAGCATCAACTACGACCTCGAAGTACCTGCCCCCGCTCCGCCATCTTCTGCCAACTGGCTTGGCAGTGACGACCAAGGCCGTGACGTGCTCTCACGGTTGATCTATGGCTTTCGCATTACCGTACTGTTTGCCCTGACACTAACCCTGTTCAGCTCCATCATCGGGGTGTTCGCCGGAGCCGTGCAGGGCTTTTATGGCGGTTGGGTAGACTTAATCGGCCAGCGCTTTTTAGAAGTATGGTCTGGCCTACCGGTACTTTATCTACTGATCATCTTGGCCAGTTTTGTGCAGCCCAATTTCTGGTGGCTGCTGGGCATCATGCTGCTGTTCTCATGGATGAGCCTGGTTGATGTGGTGCGCGCAGAGTTCCTGCGCGGCCGTAACCTTGAGTATGTGCGGGCCGCACGCGCACTGGGCATGCAGAACAGCGCCATCATGTACCGACACATCTTGCCCAACGCCATGATTTCAACCATGACATTTATGCCGTTTATTCTCACCGGCGCCATCGGCACCCTCACCGCCCTGGATTTCCTCGGCTTCGGCCTACCCCCAGGTGCGCCATCCTTGGGTGAGTTGATGGCACAAGCAAAATCCAACCTGCAGGCACCCTGGCTTGGCATTAGCGCTTTTGCCGTGCTCGGCCTGATGCTGAGTTTGCTGGTGTTCATCGGCGAAGCTGCCCGCGACGCATTTGATCCAAGGAAATAACATGAGCGAGCCGCATATTGATCGACCGCATAACACTGATAATTCGCCACCGACTAATTTGATTGAGATACGCGATCTGGCGGTCGAGTTTGTTAGCGACAATCGCGTGCAACGGGTGGTTGAGGGCGTTAGTTTCGATATCCGCCGCGGCGAAACCCTGGCGTTAGTGGGTGAGAGTGGTTCAGGCAAGTCAGTCACCGCCCACTCGATTCTGCGCCTACTGCCCTACCCGCTGGCCCGTCATCCAGCCGGCACCATCACCTATGCAGGGCAAGACTTACTCACACTCAGCGAGCCTAAACTGCGCAACATTCGTGGCAACAAGATTGCCATGGTGTTTCAAGAGCCCATGACTTCGTTGAACCCGCTGCACAGCATCGAAAAGCAAGTTAATGAAGTGTTGCGCTTGCATAAAGGTCTAACCGGCAAGGCCGCCAGCAGTCGCACCTTAGAGTTACTTGAACTGGTGGGCATCAGAGAACCGGCAAAGCGCCTCAAGGCCTACCCTCACGAGCTCTCTGGCGGCCAACGCCAGCGCGTAATGATCGCCATGGCCTTGGCCAATGAGCCAGAACTGCTAATCGCCGACGAGCCAACCACGGCGTTAGACGTCACCGTGCAGCTGAAAATCCTCCAGTTACTCAAGGATTTACAAGCCCGCTTGGGCATGTCGCTGCTGCTGATTACTCACGACCTTAACTTGGTGCGGCGAATTGCCCACCGGGTATGTGTCATGCAGGCCGGTCGCGTCGTCGAACAAGCTGATTGCGCAGAGTTATTTCGCGCACCGCAGCATCCTTACACCCAAGAGTTACTTGGCGCTGAACCTAGCGGCGAACCGGTGGCCAATCTGCCGGGCGCTACACAGCTTGAAGTTAAAGATTTACGGGTGTGGTTTGCGATCAAAAAAGGCCTGCTACAACGCACAGTTGATCATGTAAAAGCACTCAACGGTGTGAGCTTTACCTTACAGAAAGGACAAACCCTGGGCATTGTTGGCGAAAGCGGTTCGGGGAAGTCGACACTGGGTTTGGCGATTCTGCGCTTACTCAACAGTCAGGGTGCCATCCGCTACTGCGGTGAAGAGCTACAAGGTTTGTCGCAGCATGCGATACGGCCGTTTCGCCGACAGATGCAGGTGGTTTTTCAAGACCCCTATGGCAGCCTCAGCCCGCGCATGTCAGTGAGTCAAATTATCGGTGAAGGACTACAGATTCATAAGATTGGCAACGCGGCTGAGCAAGAACAGGTAATTATTGCCGCCATGCTGGAAGTGGGTCTAGACCCAGAAACACGCAACCGTTATCCGCATGAGTTTTCTGGCGGACAACGCCAGCGCGTTGCAATTGCCCGAGCACTGGTATTAAAGCCAGACTTGATCTTACTGGACGAGCCCACTTCTGCGCTCGATCGTACGGTGCAACGGCAAGTGATTGAATTACTGCGCAACCTGCAGAGTAAGTACAACTTGACGTACCTGTTTATCAGCCATGACTTGGCAGTGGTTAAAGCCCTGAGTCATCAGTTGCTGGTAATCAAAAATGGCCAGGTTATTGAACAAGGCTCGGCGAGCCATATTTTTGCCGCGCCGCAACACATTTACACCCAGCAGTTGCTTGAAGCCGCCTTTATGGTGCCGTCAACAACCACCTAATTTTGTAAACAACACGAGGGATAGCACCATGGGTTTTCTCGCCGGTAAACGGGTACTAATCGTTGGCGTAGCCAGCAAACTGTCGATCGCATCGGGTATCGCCGAAGCCATGCATCGCGAAGGTGCTGAACTGGCATTCACCTATCAGAACGATAAGCTTAAAGGCCGCGTAGAAGAATACGCCGCCGGCTGGGGCTCCAACCCAGAGCTGTGTTTTCCCTGCGACGTGGCCAACGACGCCGACATCGCAGCAGTATTTGAGTCGCTCGGTAAAAAGTGGGATGCCCTGGACATCATCGTCCACTCGGTTGGCTTTGCCCCAGGCGATCAACTCGATGGCGATTTTACCGAAGTCACCACCCGCGAAGGCTTTCGCATTGCGCACGACATCAGCGCCTATAGTTTGGTTGCCCTAGCCAAAGCCGGGCGCCCAATGATGCAAGGGCGTAATGGCAGCATCCTCACCCTGTCGTATCTGGGCGCTGAGCGCACCATGCCTAACTACAACGTGATGGGCATGGCCAAAGCCAGCCTAGAAGCCGGTGTACGCTACTTAGCCGGCAGCCTTGGTCCTGAGGGCACCCGCGTTAACGCGGTCTCTGCTGGGCCTATTCGCACCTTAGCCGCCTCTGGCATTAAGAACTTCCGCAAAATGCTGGCCGCTAACCAGAAGCAAACACCGCTGCGGCGCAACGTCACCATTTCTGAAGTGGGCAATGCCGGTGCATTCCTGTGTTCTGATCTGGCATCTGGCATCAGCGGCGAAATCCTTTACGTTGACGGCGGTTTCAACACCACGGCAATGGGCCAGATTGAAGAGTAAATAATCTGCACCACGAAAAAGGCCGCTCAAATGAGCGGCCTTTTTTTTGCATCAACAGCGCGTTAACCGTTAGAAACGCTCAACTTTAGCCGCTGCTTCTTGCTGGCGACTATAGGCAGCGAAGTCTTGCTGACCGCTACGCGAAGTCAGAAAACGCCGGTACATAGTTTTATCTTCATCGCTTAACGCTTCAACCGGGGCGTTAACACCATTCAAGCGGGCCAAGACAAAATCGCCACTGGCTAAGCTAATGCCGACAAACGTAGGTTGCTGTGCAGAGCTAGGCTTAGGCATACGGAAGACCTGCTGCAGTACCAGCGGATCAACCCCTTCCTGATTTCGCGTAGCCGCCTCAACCAGCGTCCAAGTTTGGCCAGTTTTCGCTTGAGTGAGTGGTGTTTTACCTTCACGCAAACTCGTCAACAAGGCTTCGCCCTGAGCCTTAGCAGCTTCGCTGGCACGCTCAACCGTCAACTGCTGGCGAATGGCTGCAGACACGTCAGCAAATGGCAACAGCACCGGCTGGAGATGTTCTTTAACGCGAAGAACCACGACTGTCTCAGGATCAAGCTCAATCGCGCCACTATTAGCCGCGTCTTCCAACACTTCCTGGCTAAATGCCGCCTGAATGACCTGTCGATTCGCCGTGATACCTACGCCACCTTCACGTCCAAAAGCCGCACTGGTTTTAACCTGCAAACCATGTTCTTGGGCCGGTTGCGACAGGTCGGAAGCCTCGAACGCAGCATCTTCAAGCTCTTTGCTGACATCCACAAAACGCGCTTCAACTTGCTGCGCCTTCAGATCATTTACCAACTTATCTTTCAGGCTGGCAAAACTAGGCACTTGCGGCGCTTGTACACCCAGCAGTTTGATCAGGTGCCAGCCAAACTGGCTGCGCACAGGAGCCGAAACTTCGCCGGGCTTAAGTGCATAAAGCGCCTCTTCAAACGCAACGTCATAGACACCCGGGGCCGCATAGCCCAAGTCACCACCTTTAGTCGCCGAACCTGGGTCTTTAGAGAACTCTTTGGCCAAAGCCGCAAAGTCTTCACCTTGATCAAGGCGCTGCTTAAGCGATAGCAACTGCGCCTTGGCTTGATCATCGGTCAGTTTATCGCTCACTTCCAAAAGGATATGCCCAGCCTGGCGCTGCTCCGCCAGGTTGGCGATTTCCTTTTCATAAGCAAGCTGCAAATCTTCGTCAGAGACTTCAACCTGATCAAAGAAGGCAGATTTTTTCAGTTCAATATATTCAAGAACCACTTGTTCCTGGCTCATGAACTGACTCTTGTGCGCGCTGTAGTAAGCCTGTAATTGCTCATCATCAAGCACGACAGATTTCGGATCAGCCTTGATTAACAGCGTGGCAAAATCACGCGTTTGTTTTTCTAAGCGTGCAAAGGCCAGAATTTCGTCATCCGTAACGAAACTGCTGCCGGCAACGCCTGCTTGCAGTTGACTGGCAAGAATGTCCTTCTCCAGTTCGTGACGAAACTGCATGCGATTGTAGCCTTGCTGACGAATCCGCTGATCAAACAGATCGGCATTGAATTTGCCATTCTCTTGAAACGCCGGAATCTGCAATATCACTTGATCCAGCGAGGCAGAGGACAGGGCAAAACCCGCCTCAGTGGCACTTTGCAGCATAACTTTACGCTCGATTAGCCCCTTAAGGGCTGCATCTTTAAGCATTTTGTCGTCAAGCAATGACGCATCAAAATCTTTGCCCAACCGTTGCATCAACTGCCGGCGCTGCATATCAGCCGCTTGCGCCAACTCGTTTTGCGTAATGGCCTGACCATTGACCTCGGCGGCGTTCTGGCTGTTGCTGGTGGCCTGAAAAACAGCCTCAACACCGGTAAACGCCATCAACACGACGATCACGCCGATGATGATTTTGGCAGTCCAGCCCTGTGATTTATCCCTAATGTCTTGCAGCATGCGTCCCCCAGAATCGGCTGTACTGATTTACCAGCCGTGTAGCGCGGGTGAAATCCGAATATAAGAAAGGCGCATCCGAGGATGCGCCTTCGAGAAACTGGCGGAGCGGACGGGACTCGAACCCGCGACCCCCGGCGTGACAGGCCGGTATTCTAACCGACTGAACTACCGCTCCGCTGCCAGCTTAGGTTACCCCAAGCTGGAAGGGCAAACCCCAAAAGACGCTTAGTTAACGGCGTCTTTCAGTGCTTTACCAGCTTTGAAACCAGGAATCTTGGCAGCAGCAATGCTGATTGGATTACCGGTTTGTGGATTGCGACCGGTACGTGCTGCGCGATCTTTAACAGCGAAAGTACCAAAGCCTACTAATACTACAGAATCACCAGCCTTCAGAGCACCAGTAACGGATTCGATTACTGCATCTAGCGCACGGCCAGCAACAGCTTTCGGGATATCAGCAGATGCTGCGATGGCATCAATCAGTTCCGACTTATTCACTCTAGTCCCCTTACGTATTAAGTTATTTTGTTTAATTTTTTGCGTTGTAAAAAAGTTGCTGGTTGGCTTTCAAGGACGTACAAAGCCACTCTATGAAAGGGCTCTATACGTCACGAAAGCCCTCCGGCTAATGCGTGCTAATTCGCTCTTTGGAATCAGTCTCGCGCTTGTCATCTGCCGCTACAATCTCCGGAGCCGCATCAGGCAAGGGCTCGGGTGCGTATTGCAGCGCAATTTGCAGGACCTCGTCAATCCATTTAACCGGCTTAATTGCCAAGTCCTGCTTAATATTCTCAGGAATCTCCTTCAAATCACGCATATTTTCTTCGGGAATGATCACGGTTTTGATTCCGCCACGGTGAGCCGCCAGTAACTTTTCCTTAAGTCCACCGATAGCCAAGACCTGCCCACGAAGCGTTATTTCCCCAGTCATAGCCACATCGGCGCGCACAGGTATCTGCGTCAACGCCGAAACTAGCGCCGTGCACATGCCAACGCCTGCGCTAGGGCCATCTTTCGGGGTTGCACCCTCAGGCATATGGATATGGATGTCACGCTTCTCATGGAAGTCCGCAGCGATCCCTAGGCTCTGAGCGCGACTGCGCACAACGGTCAGCGCGGCAGTAATCGACTCGAGCATTACATCACCTAAAGAGCCCGTTTTAATCAACTGCCCTTTACCTGGCACTACTGCCGCTTCGATGGTTAATAACTCACCACCCACCTGCGTCCACGCCAACCCCGTGACTTGGCCTATCTGGTCTTGCTGCTCGGCCAAACCATAACTATGTTTTCGCACGCCCAAGAAATGCTCAAGCGAGTCGGCGGTAACCACAAGCTTGAAGCGCTTCTCACGCGTATGTTCTTTAACGGCCTTGCGACAAATCTTGGCAATTTGCCGCTCCAAGCTTCGCACTCCAGCCTCGCGACTGTAGTAGCGAATAATGTCTCGAATGGCGCCTTCCTCGAACTCCACCTCGCCCTTTTTCAAGCCATTGGCTTCGATTTGCTTAGGGGTTAAATACTTAACCGCAATGTTGATTTTTTCGTCTTCGGTGTAGCCCGGAAGACGAATTACCTCCATGCGATCAAGTAATGCCGGCGGAATATTCATCGAGTTGGCGGTGCACAAGAACATTACATCCGAGAGATCGTAATCGACCTCCAAGTAATGATCATTGAAATTATGATTCTGCTCAGGATCGAGTACTTCCAGCAAGGCCGAAGCAGGATCACCACGCATGTCCTGGCCCATCTTGTCGATTTCATCAAGCAAGAACAACGGATTGCGCACGCCTACCTTGGTCATTTTTTGAATCAAGCGACCCGGCATAGAGCCGATATAAGTACGCCGATGACCGCGAATTTCAGCCTCATCACGGACACCGCCCAGCGCCATACGCACAAACTTACGGTTGGTGGCATGGGCAATTGATTCAGCCAGCGATGTCTTACCAACCCCCGGAGGCCCAACCAAGCAAATTACCGGCCCTTTGAGTTTCTTAACTCTTTTTTGTACGGCGAGGTACTCAAGAATCCGCTCCTTGACCTCCTCCAAACCGTAGTGATCCGCATCAAGAATATTTTCCGCGCGATCCAGATCCAAACGCACCTTAGTTTCAGCAGTCCAAGGCACATTGACTAGCCAATCGATATACGACCGAACGACGGTAGCCTCCGCCGACATAGGTGACATTTGCTTGAGCTTACCTAGCTCTGCTTGCGCCTTGGCATAAGCATCTTTAGTCAAACCAGCGGCATCAATGCGCTTTTTTAGCTCATCAAGCTCGTTATGGCCATCCTCACCTTCGCCCAACTCTTTCTGAATGGCCTTCATCTGCTCATTCAAGTAGTACTCGCGCTGACTGCGCTCCATCTGCTTTTTAACACGGCCACGAATACGCTTTTCAACCTGTAAGAGGTCAATCTCCGTGTCCAACAAACCAAGTACATGCTCAACGCGCAGGGTCAGATCTGTAATTTCGAGAATTTCTTGCTTCTGCTCGATTTTCAGCACCATATGCGCGGCCATGGTATCGACCAAACGCCCAGGCTCATCAATGCCATTCAGAGAGGCCAAAACCTCAGCAGGCACTTTCTTACCTTGCTGTACATACTGTTCAAACTGGCCAAGCAACGTGCGCGTAAAGACTTCAGCCTCGCGGGACTCCGCAACAACTTCGTTGACTACTTGCACTTGCGCACGGCTGTACCCAGCAGCCTCAACGAAGTGTTCAATGACACCCCGCTGCTCACCTTCAACAAGCACTTTGACCGTGCCGTCCGGAAGCTTGAGCAACTGCAAAACACTGGCAATAGTACCCACGCGATACAACCCGTCTTCACTCGGATCATCATCAGCAGGATTTTTTTGGGCTACTAACAAAATTTGTTTGTCACCCGCCATTGCAGCTTCTAAGGCCTCAATGGATTTATCGCGCCCAACAAACAGCGGGATGACCATGTGCGGATAGACCACTACGTCACGTAGCGGCAAGAGCGGTAACTCGAGAATTGTCTTCATGATTTAGGCTCAACAGCGGCCATACGGCCGTAAACAGATAGGAATACCCTTCCAATCAAGATGGGGGTAGCCCCTATAAAAAACAAGCTGTAGTGCGCTAAAAACAAAGGGGCCCGAAGGCCCCTTTATTTCAACATGCATCAATACCAATTAAGCGTCCGGCATAGCCTTAGCTGGCACATCAGTATTTTCATAGATCAACAACGGCTTGGACTTGCCCTCGATGACACTCTCATCGATAACCACCTTGCTGACCTCTGACTGAGACGGAATCTCATACATGGTGTCAAGCAATACGCCTTCAAGAATGGAGCGCAAACCACGCGCACCCGTCTTGCGTTCCAGCGCACGCTGAGCAACTGCCTTAAGAGCATCCGGGCGAAACTCGAGAGCAACGCCTTCCATCTCAAACATCTTGCCGTATTGCTTGGTCAACGCATTTTTGGGCTCGGTGAGGATTTGCATCAATGCAGCCTCGTCCAACTCATCTAGCGTCGCAATAACCGGCAAGCGGCCAACAAACTCAGGGATCAGGCCAAACTTAACCAAGTCATCGGGCTCAACACCACGCAGTGACTCGCCAACTTTTTTACCCAAGTCAACGCTACGAACTTCTGCGCTAAAGCCAATACCGCCTTTAGCTGAACGACTCTGAATGACTTTCTCAAGCCCAGAAAAGGCGCCACCGCAGATAAACAGTATATTGCGCGTATCGACCTGCAAAAACTCTTGCTGCGGATGCTTGCGACCACCCTGTGGAGGCACCGAGGCAACAGTCCCTTCAATGAGTTTGAGAAGAGCTTGCTGCACGCCCTCACCCGAAACGTCCCGAGTAATCGATGGATTATCCGACTTACGTGAAATCTTATCGATTTCATCAATGTAGACAATACCCATCTGGGCTTTCTCTACGTCGTAATCACACTTTTGCAGCAGCTTTTGAATGATGTTCTCAACGTCTTCACCAACATAACCCGCCTCAGTCAAGGTGGTTGCATCAGCGATCGTGAAGGGCACGTTCAACAGGCGTGCCAATGTCTCAGCCAGCAAGGTTTTACCCGAACCGGTGGGACCAATCAGCAAAATATTGCTCTTACCGAGCTCAATATCATCTTTCTTGTCGCGCTGATTAAGACGCTTGTAGTGGTTGTACACCGCTACGGCCAAAACCTTCTTTGCACGCTCTTGACCGATTACATACTGATCAAGAATCCCGCTAATTTCCTTAGGAACAGGGAGTTTATGCTCCCCACTTTCGGCCTGAGCTTCTTGCACCTCCTCGCGGATGATGTCGTTGCACAGGTCTACACATTCGTCACAGATAAAAACCGACGGGCCGGCAATCAATTTGCGCACTTCATGCTGGCTTTTGCCGCAGAAGGAGCAATAAAGCAATTTGCCGTTGTCCTCGCCATTGCGGATATCAGTCATTCGATCAATCCAATCCAGTAGGCTTGCAGTACAAGATGAGGGCAAATGCAGGCTTTTTCAAGCCTGCATCAGTGACTGAATACTACTCAACCACTCTGTATAGATAGTTTAGACCGCCATCTCACGCTTGCTGATCACTTTATCGATAAGGCCGTAGCTAACCGCTTCAGCGGCGCTCATGAAATTATCGCGATCGGTATCACGCGCGATCACATCCAAAGGCTGACCTGTATGCAAGGCCATAATCTGGTTGAGGCGATCACGAATCGTCAGAATTTCTTTAGCGTGGATCTCGAAATCTGAGGCTTGACCTTGGAAGCCACCTAACGGCTGATGAATCATCATCCGCGAATGTGGCAAGCAGTAG
>JBBKVZ010000274.1:0-7589 GCA_037968715.1 Pseudomonas sp. | reverse complement strand
GAATCAGGTCATGAATTGGATTGAACAGGCCAAGTCGCTAGCACCCGCCGTCAGCCATTAGCATCAGTAGCTGTTTACAATTCCCAAGGTATTTTGAAAATGGATATTCATACCAACATCGTAACCAGTCACGGCGCGGAAATGATGCACGACCTGATAACAAGAAACTTCTCGGCCACACATGCGCACAGCTGCCTTCATCACGGTATTGAGAACATCCTCAACGCCGTGGATTGCTATGGGCTGACTCGCTTGCTTTCACTCTGGGATGCACAACAGATACCAGCTCTGCTGCCTTATATCGAATTGCAGAAAATAGCCGATTGCCTGGATGGCAACAGGACACTCGCGACGGAAGGGCTGAATATACTCTTACCTAAGATTATTGAGTTTCTCAGATCCGATCGCGGACTTCACGGCACACTACACCGCCCATCTCTCACCAGCGGATCACGTTGAATTCTGTCTGCGGTAACTATCTTGGTTTATGCAGCCAGAACCACCAAACAATTAATACAATCAAGCCGACCCCGCCCAAATTTATCCATAGCGTGCTCATGCGGCATCCCTCGTACTGCGCCAGGCGCGCAACCGGTTGGCGTTAGTCACAACAGTGACTGATGACATTGCCATGGCCGCGCCCGCAATCATAGGGTTGAGCAACACACCGACCAGAGGATACAGAGCACCGGCGGCTATCGGAATGCCGAGCACGTTATAGATAAAGGCGCCGAACAGATTCTGACGGATATTGCGCACCGTGGCGCGGGAGATCTGGATCGCATCGAGCACAGCAAACAGCGAACCGCCGATCAACGTGACGTCCGCGCTTTCCATTGCCACATCGGTCCCGGTGCCAATGGCGAAGCCGACATCGGCGCGCGCCAGCGCCGGCGCATCGTTGATGCCATCACCGACCATCGCCACAATGCAGCCTTCTTTCTGCAGACGTTCGACCAGTTGCAGTTTGTCTGCCGGCTTAACCTCGCCATGCACTTCTTCGATACCCAGGCGCTTGCCCACGGCCTGCGCCGTCGTCAGCCCATCGCCGGTAGCCATGATGATGCGCAGGCCCGACTTGCGTAGCGAATCTAACGCATCGGCGGTGGTCGCCTTAATCGGGTCGGAAACAGCCAGCAGCCCGGCCAATTTGCCGTCCACCGCTAGGTGCATGACGCTAGCGCCCTGCCCGCGCAGTTCTTCGGCCTGGCTGGCCAACGACGCCACATCGATACCCAACTGCTCCATTAACGTTGTGTTGCCGATAGACAGCGACTTGCCGCCCACCACACCCTGCACGCCGATGCCCGAGGCGGAGTCGAATTGTTCGGCCTTTTCCAGCTCCAGTTCCCGCTCCCGCGCGGCATTAACGATGGCTGCAGCCAAAGGATGCTCGCTGCCCTGATCGAGGCTAGCGGCTAGGCGCAACACTTCGTCGTCGCTAAAACCATTGACGCCCAGCGCCCGTTCGAACACCGGTTTGCCTTCGGTCAGCGTGCCGGTTTTGTCGACAATTAGCGTATCAACTTTGCACAGGTTCTCGATGGCGGCGGCATCACGAAACAGCACACCTTGGGTGGCACCACGGCCCGTGGCGACCATGATCGACATCGGTGTGGCCAGCCCCAGCGCACACGGGCAGGCGATAATCAATACGGTTACGGCAGTGATCAACCCATACACCCAACTCGGCTGCGGGCCGAAGAAACCCCAGGCAAAGAACGTCAGCAGCGCGACGCCGACCACGCCATACACAAAGTAGCCGGCCACGGTATCGGCCATGCGCTGCATGGGCGCCTTGGAGCGCTGCGCCTGCGCGACCATTTGCACGATCTGCGCCAGCACACTGGTCGAACCGACGTGTTCGGCACGCATCAGCAAGGCGCCGCTGGTGTTCAACGTGGCGCCAATCAGCTTGTCGCCAGCGCGCTTGCTCACCGGCAATGGCTCGCCGGTGAGCATCGACTCATCCAGCGCGCTGCTGCCTTCGATAACTTCGCCATCTACCGGTACTTTTTCGCCGGGTCGCACGCGCAGGCTGTCGCCCTCATGCACATTGCTCAGTGGGATATCTTCTTCGCTGCCGTCGGCGTTAACCCGGCGTGCTGTTTTAGGGGCTAAGCCGAGCAGCGATTTAATCGCCGCCGAGGTTTTCGAGCGGGCCTTTAGCTCCAATAACTGGCCGAACAATGTTAGGGAAATAATCACCACGGCAGCTTCGAAGTAGACCGCCACGCGGCCCATCGAAATAAATGAAGACGGGAATACACCGGGCGCAACGGTCGCCACCACGCTGTAGATAAAAGCCGCGCCGGTGCCGAGGCTGATCAGCGTCCACATATTCGGGCTGCGCTGGATGACCGACTGCACGCCACGCACAAAGAACGGCCAACCGGCCCACAACACCACTGGCAATGATAGAACCAGCTCAACCCAACTCTGCGTGGCCATGTCGAACCAGCCGAGCTGGTGACCGAACATGGCCAGCACCATGACGATTACGCTCAGCGGCAACGTCCACCAGAAGCGCCGGGTAAAGGAGGCAAGTTCAGGGTTTTCGTCCTCGTCCAGCTCGGGAATAACCGGCTCCAGCGCCATGCCGCACTTCGGGCAGCTGCCGGGATGGTCCTCACGGATCTCCGGGTGCATTGGGCAGGTGTAAACCGCTGCTATTTGCCCGGCTGGCTTGCTCGACTCCTGCGCAGGTGGCGTTGGCTGGGTGTATTTATCCGGCTCGGCGCTGAACTTAGCTAAACACTTGGCGCTGCAAACGTAGAAGGGCTTGCCTGCGTGCTCAGCCTTGTGTGACGACTGCGCAGTGACCGTCATGCCGCAGACGGGGTCTTTCAGCTGCGTTTGCTCAGCTGAGGCGTCCGGTTTCGGCCCGCTGTGCTCGTGGTGGCTAGTATTCACGTTCTTGTCCATAGGTTGATTCTTCCTAATATGGCCGACGGCGGGTGGCTACGCCTGCCGTGGGCGGAGAATTCGTGCCTCAGCGCGCACGCGAGCAGTAGCAAGTATCAGCAGTTGTCCGTACCCCAGCAGCAGGTAGAAGGCGGCCAACAGCACTGCCCTCACCTTACGACTGTTTACTTACCGCGGGTTGATTAATGTTTATCCGCCGAGTGGGCGCGGCTCATTGGCAACAGCAACCGCCCTTGGCATTTAAGGCCGGTGCTGAGGCTAGCGGCTCGGCAGTGCTGGCAACTGGCGAATAGCCCGCCGCTGCTATGGCCTGGCTGAATTGCGCAGCTTGAACGCTTGCCGACTCAATATGCACCCGGTGCGCTGGCAGGTCGATTTGCACCTTGGCCGCCGGGTCTAGGTCCAGCACCGCTTGGCTAATGACCTTTACGCAGTGGCCGCAGGTCATGTCTTTGACTTCGAAGCTGGTCATCATCTGCTCCTTGTAGGGGCTGTGGGGATGACTCAACTTTCAACTTTGCCATCGTGGCAAGGTCAAGCAAAATATAACCGAGCGATACTTGCCCTGCACCTGAGGCCCGGCGGCAACATGTGTGTAACTGCGCTGTTCACACTGACGCCTAACCTGACTAAGGTGTAGCTAATTTAAAGCCTGCAGAAGAACCCTTTCATGATCAATATTGAGCACTTGGCCGCCGTTCTGGAGGCCTTACCGGACCCGGCTTTTATCCTCTCGCGCAGCGGCAAATACGTTGCAGTGTTCGGTGGTCGTGATGCTCGCTATTACCACGATGGCACCGGTCTGGTTGGTCTGTACGTTGCAGACTTAATCAAGCCGAAGAAAGCCAAGTGGTTTCTCGCGCAGATTGACCGGGCGCTGCAGTCGCGAAAGCTGCTGATCGAAGAATACCAACTGAGCAATATTGATGTGCAGGGCTTGCCCGATGAAGGGCCCGAGGAGCCGATTTGGTTCGAAGGACGCATCCAGGCCCTCGACTTCCTCGTCGACGATGAGCAAGTGGTGCTTTGGGTGGCGAGTAATATTACCGGGCGGCACAACCTGGAAGTTCAGTTGCGCGAACTGAGCGACACCGATCAGCTCACTGGCCTTTTCAACCGCAGGAAGCTGGAGCGCGACCTAACGCTTCACCACGACAAATTTGTGCGCCACGGCGTGCCGACAGCCATTTTGCTGTTTGATTTGGACAACCTAAAAATAATCAACGACGCCCTAGGGCATCACGTCGGCGATGAGATGATCCTTGCCGTGGCCAATATTTGTCGCTCAACACTGCGCAAAACCGATACCGCCTGTCGCTTGGGCGGAGATGAGTTTGTGGTTGCTCTGCCCAATACCCAACGTGCGCACGCCGAACAATTTGCTCAACGTTTACAGCAAAGTTTCAGGCAGCAACTGAGTCGGTTTGCGGTGGGCAATACCGTCGCCACAGCCAGTATTGGCGTGACCATCATGCTCTCGGCAGATACCTCATACCAAGACACCCTCAAGCGCGCCGACCTTGCCCTGTATGAGGCTAAAGGTCTGGGTAAAGACCGGGTTATCTCGGTCTGAGCAGTTGCTACTGAAAACCCGCGCTGAGCATTAATGAGCGCTGAGTAGCTCGTCGAGAATGGCCAAATTGAAATGCCGCTGCGGGGTCACCGCGAAAAACTGCTCAGCAATCTCCGGAATTTGTGCGTAAAGCTCCAGCACGCCAGCTTGCAGTTCGCCCTGCACCACCACGGCCGGGAGCAGCGCCACGTCGCCGGAGTCGCGCGCCAGTAGGCGCAGCATGGCCATGTCATCGACCTCAGCGCAGATGCTCGGGCGTATGCCATGGCTGTCGCAGAACAACTCGAACTGGCTGCGAATGTCGCTGCTGCGGCCCGGCACGATCAAGCGCAGTTGCTCGAGGTCGCGCTACAGGTCGAAAGGCGCCTGACCGCTGCGGGGCGGGCCTGCCAAGCACTCACAGGCGTCAGGTCAGTGTTTGGCAGGCGCGGCTTAGACGGTCATGCACCGCAGCCCACGCCTCTTGCTGGGGAGGAATCTGGATATAGATACGTTGCAGGCCCAGTGCGTCGAGCTGATAGAGCGCCGCATAAAAACCCGCCGCATAGCGTTGAGGGTCAGCGCCCAGATTGATCGCCGGACCTTGGCTGGAGGGCGCTTGGCCGCACCAGATCCAAGCGTTGGCTGGGCTGTCCAGCGCGGCTGCCGGCACCTGCGAAAAACCTTGCGCCGGGGTTGCGGGCGCATAGTGCCGGTGGTGTTGGCCCGGCGCGCGTACGCTGCCATTGCTGTCTGCCAACACGTCGCCAAGGGCCTCCTGCAAACGCGTCTGGCCGAGCATGCCGCGCCGTAGCAAACGCGGGCAGTCGCCCGTTAACAGGCTAACGATGCTCGACTCCAAACCAACCTGGCAGGCTCCACCGTCGAGAATGTACAACTCGCTGTCGGCAAACTGGGTTGCCACATGCGCAGCACTGGTAGGGCTGATCGACATATAGCGGTTGGCCGAGGGCGCCACCAAACCACCGCCAAAAGAGCGCAGTAACTGCTGCGCCATGGGGTGCGCAGGTACGCGAAGGGCCACGCTGTTCTGCCCGGCAGTCACGCAGCGCAGCACATCGTCGCGAGCTGGCAGTACCAAGGTCAACGGGCCAGGCCAAAAGGCCGCCATTAGCCGCTGCGCCTGTGGGCTAATGTGCGCGGCCCACTCGCTCGCCTGCTCAGCATCGTGCAGATGGACGATCAGCGGGTTAGTGCTGGGCCTGCCCTTGAGGCGGAAAACCTCGCTTACCGCATCTTCACGCCGGGCGTCTGCGGCAAGGCCGTAAACCGTCTCGGTGGGCATGGCGAGCAAATGGCCGTCGCGTAGGCGCTGAGCACAAAGCTCGATGTCTTGGGTTATCAATGGCATGGCTGGAATGTGATCGTCGAGTAAGTGGGTGCAGGAACAGTGGTAAATCCATACGCGGCGCAGGCCTGCGTGCGGGCAGAGACTTTACCTGCTGTGGTCGATTAACAGGGCAGATTAATTTTGCCGAAAGTTTCGCGCAGCAAACAATTGTGCCGGGCTCCCTAAGCCCCACGGCTGCCTAGCGAAGCAAATGCCAACAACGACAACCGCGCTGATGCAAAGGTTCGATATCGTCAGCCCCGATCAGCAGCAGGGTGTACCGTTGGGCGACAGCGCTGCGTTATTGTTCGCATAGCTGCTATCTTGTACAAGAAATGTATAGGTATTTATCGCAGAGAGGTAATCTATCCCGATGAAAACCCGCCTACAACAGCGCTTTTATCGCCGACTACTGGCAGCCCTTATGCTTTTTTGTATAAGTTTTAGCCACGCCCAGGCTGACTGGAAAGCAGATATCCCCCATGCGCAGATGATCGGCAATGGCCAATTCACCTGGTTTGGCCTACAGATTTACTCCGCACAGCTTTGGGGACAAGGCCGGCCAGCGGCCTTTGACCAGCCGTTTGCCCTTGAGCTGATTTACCAGCGCGAAATCAAGCGCGATACCTTGGTGCAAGCCAGCCTGGACGAAATGAGCGAGGCGCCCGGAGCGCCCTTCGCTGAAAAAAAACTCGCCCAGTGGCGGCGAGAAATGCAGCAGGCATTTGTTGATGTAGGCCCGGACACCCGCATCACCGGCGTATACCTGCCGGGGCTGGGCTGCCGCTTTTATGTGAATGAGCAATTGCAACATGAGGTGGCGGATCTTGAGTTTGCGCGGGCGTTCTTTTCCATATGGCTTGGCCCTCAAGCACATAGCCCGCAGTTGCGTGAGCAATTGCTCGGGCTAAACAGCCAGTGAATAACGGTGCAAACCATGAGTCTTGTACTGCTGCGGTTAAGCCGCAGCGCGATTGCGTTTCAGCAGGCGAGCTTGTTGCTGCGACGTTAACCCGATAACCCTGCAGGGCAATTGTTATGTTGAAATTACAGTCGTTTGGCGAGGGTTATCACGCCTTGGTGATTGGCAGCAGTGGCGCGTTGGGCGGCGCTATATGCGCAGCACTGCGCAGCGACCCCAGTTGTGCCCACGTGACAACCTTGGGCCGTGACAGCACGCCCCGGCTCGACCTTGAAGACCCGCCCAGCATCGCCTTGGCCGCCCAAGCGCTGGCTGAACATGCACCCTATCAATTAATTGTGCTGGCCTCAGGGCTCTTGCACCGGCCGGGAGTGCAGCCTGAAAAATCCCTGGCGGCAATCGAAGCCGATGCCCTGCAGGCGGTCTTTCAAGTCAATACTTTGGGCCCCGCGTTAGTGCTGCGGCACTTTCTGCCGCTGCTGGATAAGCAAGCAGCGCTGGCGGTTATTTCCGCCAAAGTGAGCAGCATTGGCGATAACCGCTTGGGTGGCTGGTACGCCTATCGCGCGTCCAAAGCGGCGCTGAATATGTTGATTAAAACTGCCGCCATAGAGGTAGCACGGCAGCGCCCGAAAGTGCGGGTGCTGAGCCTGCATCCGGGCACTGTAACGTCGCAACTGTCGCAGCCGTTTCACGGCGCAGCGGCGGCTCGCCCTGCCGCACAAGCGGCGCGCGAATTACTCACGGTCATCGATCAAAGCTCGCCTGAAGATAGCGGCGGGTTCTTTGCCTATAACGGTGAGCGTCTTCCTTGGTAAGCACGAGGTGTTCAGCATGAA
>JBBKVZ010000273.1:0-5413 GCA_037968715.1 Pseudomonas sp. | reverse complement strand
TTGTCCATCGCCAACGCCGAGGCCAACACGCCACTGCCGGTGTAGGGAATTTCCAAGCACTCAAGCAAGCCTTGCATGCTGCCGTCTTCGCCACCACGGCCGTGTAGCACGATAAAGGCTCGATCGAATTTTTCACTGACCAGCCGCTGTAAAAAGTCCGCGCCAACGTCGATGGCAAACGCATCAACGTCGGCGGCCAGCAGCGCCTCTAGGACTGCTGCACCAGATTTCAGGGAAACTTCACGCTCAGCACTTTTGCCGCCAAACAGCACCGCCACTCGACCAAAAATCTTCGGATCAAGGCGTGCACTCTGAGCAGTCGCAAGCAGGCCGACAGTCATTTCGCTTCCCCTAATGTGTTCTCGCCGCTAGCTGCAAATAACGGGTGTTTAATTAGTTGCGGCGCTAACCCGCCAATATCACCGGCGCCTTGGCACAGTAAAATATCCCCGGCGCGCAACAGCGGTTGCACCAGTGGCGCCAAGTCGATGTCGCGCTCTATATAAATGGGGTCAAGCTGGCCGCGCTGGCGAATGCTGCGGCACAGATGGCGGCTGTCCGCGCCTGGAATCGGCGTCTCGCCAGCGGGGTAAACTTCCATCAGCAGCAAGACATTGGCTTCGCCTAGTACTTGAACAAAGTCCTCATACAGGTCGCTGGTGCGGCTATAGCGGTGCGGTTGATAGACCATCACCAAGCGCCGCTCTGGCCAGCCGCCGCGTACCGCTTTAATCACTGCGGCAACTTCCCGAGGGTGATGGCCATAGTCGTCAACCAGCATCACGCTGCCACCTTCCACCGGTAAATCGCCGTACACCTGAAAGCGTCGACCAACACCCTGGAAACCAGATAGCCCCTTCTCGATCGCGTCATCAGCAACGCCTTCGTCGGTAGCAATCGCAATGGTCGCCAGTGAGTTCAAGACATTATGAATGCCCGGCATATTCACCGAAACATCAAGCGCCTCACGGCCCGGACGCAGCACGGTGAAGTAGGTGAGCATGCCGGCCTGGCGAATATTGATGGCGCGGATATCAGCGTCTTCACTCAAGCCATAGGTGATGGTTGGCCGGGCAATTAACGGCAGAATTTCGCGCACATGCGGGTCGTCGATGCAGACCACGGCCAAGCCATAAAACGGCAGGTTGTGCAGAAACTCGACGAAGGTTTTCTTCAGTTTATTGAAGTCGCCACCATAGGTACTCATATGGTCGGCATCGATGTTAGTGACGACCGCTACCAGTGGCTGCAAGTGCAAGAAGCTCGCATCACTTTCGTCGGCTTCAGCGATTAAATAACGACTGGCCCCCAACTGCGCATTGGTGCCGGCAGCGTTTAAGCGGCCACCAATCACAAAGGTAGGATCCAAGCCGCCGGCGGCGAATACCGAGGCAATCAAACTGGTGGTGGTGGTTTTACCGTGGGTACCGGCTACCGCAATACCGTGCCGATAACGCATTAACTCGGCGAGCATTTCTGCCCGCGGCACCACCGGAATACGCCGGGCAATGGCGCTAGCCACCTCCGGATTGGAGGTATTCACGGCGCTGGAAACCACCAGCACATCAGCGTCTTGGGCATTTTCGGCGCGATGACCGAGAAAAACCTGCGCGCCAAAGCTTTCCAAGCGCTCGGTCACAGCCGAGGCTTTGAGGTCAGAGCCAGAAACCTCATAACCCAAATTCAGCAGAACTTCGGCAATGCCGCACATACCCACGCCACCGATACCGACGAAGTGGATGCGGCGAATGCGGCGCATTTCCGGCTGCGGGAACGCTTTATGACGCTCAACCACGGGCCACCTCCAAGCAAACATTAACCACGGTACGAGTTGCATCGGGCTTAGCTAGGCGACGCGCAGTGCGCGCCATGTGATTCAGTTGATCGCTGTGCATCAAAACCTCGGTCAGGCGGGCGGCCATATCGGGCGCGTTGGTGGTGGCTTGCTTAATCAGCACGGCCGCACCTTGGTCCGCCAAATAGCCTGCGTTACGTGTTTGGTGATCATCAATGGCGTGCGGCAGCGGCAGCAGTAGCGACGGCAAACCTGCAGCAGCCAACTCGCTCACTGTCAGGGCGCCAGCGCGGCAAACCACCACATCAGCCCAGCCATAGGCTTGCGCCATATCGCGGATAAACGGCGCCACTTCAGCGTCGACACCAGCCGCTGTGTATCGTTCGGTGGTGACTTGCTCATGCTGCTTGCCGCACTGGTGGAAAACCTGCGGGCGCACTTGCGTGTCGAGCAACGCCAGCGCGGCCGGCAATAATTTGTTCAACGGTTCCGCGCCCAAGCTACCGCCGAGGACCAGCAGGTGAGCTTGGCGGTTGTGCAAGGGCTTGCGCGGGGTTTCTAGAAATAGCTCTTCGCGTACTGGGTTGCCGGTGGTGCGCAACTTCAACGTACTGGCGAAGGTGTTCGGAAAAGCTTCACAAATCCGATTAGCGAACGGTGCCAAGCAACGATTGGCCGTACCGGCGACCGCGTTCTGCTCATGAATAATCAGCGGCACGCCAGCCAGCTTAGCCGCCAAGCCGCCTGGGCCGGTAAGATAGCCACCCATGCCAAGCACACAGACCGGCTGCAATTCGCGGATCACTTTGCGCGCTTGCAACAGGGCTTTCAGCAAACCAAACGGTGCCTTTAGCAAGGCTAGCAAGCCCTTGCCACGCAGCCCTGTCACGTCAATCAAATGTAGCGGCAAACCGGCTGCCGGCACTAACTCGTTCTCGATTCCACGCGGCGTGCCGAGCCAATGCACACAGTAACCGCGCGCCTGAAACTCGCGGGCACAGGCCAGCGCAGGAAATACATGACCGCCCGTTCCGCCAGCCATAATCAATACATTAGCGGCCATTATTAAGCTCCTCATCGGCGAAGTCCGACTCTTGAAACTCAACGTCAGCACTACTCAGTTGGCTGCGACATTCCCACTCGATACGCAGTAATAATCCCAGCGTCACGCAGCAGATCACCAACGAACTGCCGCCATAACTTAAAAATGGCAAGGTCAGCCCCTTGGTCGGCAACACGCCAGCGTTAACGCCGATATTGATGAGAATTTGGCCGATCCACATGGTGGCCAAGCCATACGCCACGTAGGCCGAAAACAGCTGTTTGGCTTTTTCGGCCCACAAGCCGATGTACAGAGCACGCACGCTGACAAACACAAACAACGCCACGGTCAGCAACGAACCGACCAAACCCAGCTCCTCAGCCAAAACGCTAAACACGAAGTCCGTGTGCGCCTCGGGTAAATAAAATTGCTTTTGAATACTGTTGCCCAGGCCGACGCCAAACCACTCACCACGCCCGAAGGCGATCAGCGCCTGGCTCAATTGATAACCCGCACCGTACTGGTCGGCCCATGGGTCGATAAAGTTGGTCAAGCGCTGCATCCGATACGATTGACTGGTCATCACCGCGACGCCGGCGGCAAGCACGCCGAGCACCAGTGGAATAAAGCGCAACAGGTTCACCCCGGCCAAAAACAGCATGGCTATCGAGGCACCGACCAGCACCACGGTGGCGCCGAAATCGGGCTCAGCCAGCAGCAATGCGGACATCGGACCAATGACCATCATCAGCTTGATAAAGCCCATCAGCTTTTCACGCACTTCGCTCTGTCGACGGACTAGATAACCGGCCAGAAAAATAATCGTGAACAGCTTGGCCAGCTCTGAGGGCTGCACGTTGAAAATGCCAAAACCAATCCAGCGAGAGGCGCCGTTGACCTCCCGACCGATCCCCGGAATCAACACCAACACCAGCAAAACAAAGGCTGCGATCAACAAGCGGGCACCGTTACGCTGCCAAACACTCATCGGCACCAGCATGGTCAACACGCCAGCGGTAAGACCAATACCGAGATAAAACAGGTGACGAATCATGTGGTACAGGGTGTTGCCCGACAGCGCCGCCGCCACCTCGGACGAAGCCGAGGTGATCATCACCAAACCCAACCCAAGCAAACCCAAGCAGCCGGCCAGCATCGGGAAATCGACGTCGATCCCGCGCCCGCCGTGTAGCGGCGAGGACTGGCTAAGCCACTTGGCCAACATCACTGCAGTTCCTGCACGGCAGCGGCGAACAACTGGCCGCGCTGCTCGTAATTTTTAAACATGTCCAGGCTGGCGCAGGCCGGCGACAGCAACACCGCATCACCGCTTTGCGCCAACTCAGCGGCGCGTAGCACCGCCTCTTCAATAGTTTTAACCCGCAACAGCGGCACGCTATCGCCAAGGGCAGTCGCCAGTAACTCAGTATCACGACCGAGCAAAACCACCGCGCGGCAATGCTCTGCCACCGGCGCGCGCAGGGCGGAGAAATCGGCACCCTTGCCATCGCCACCCGCGACTAACAGCAACTTGCCGTCGAGGTCGGCACCCAAGCCTTCGATAGCCGCTAAGGCCGCACCGACGTTGGTGGCTTTCGAGTCGTTGTAATAGTTGACCCCATGCAGTTCGCGCAACCACTGGCAACGGTGCTCAAGCCCGGTAAAGTCGCGCAAGCTGGCCAACATCGCCACCATCGGCAGATCCGCCGCATGCCCCAAGGCTAAAGCGGCCAAGGCATTGGCTTGATTGTGCGCACCACGCACCTTCAATTCGCGCACATTCAGCAAGGTGTCGAACTGATAAGCCAAATACTTTTCGCCGTCTTCGACAATGATGCCGAAGGTCTTAAAGTCGGGCTTATTCAAGCCAAAGGTTGAGCTCGTCACACCTTCATTGAGTAACGGCCGCGACAGCGCATCTTGGCGATTGATCACCACATGCTTGGCACCGCGGAAAATTCGATGCTTGGCTTGGTGATAGGCCGGCAAGCCGCTGTAGCGGTCCATATGGTCTTCGCTGATATTCAGCACGGTGGCCACCGCCGCGTTCAATTGCGCAGTGGTTTCCAGCTGAAAACTCGACAGCTCAAGCACGTACAACTCAACGTCATCGGCCAATAAGTCCAATGCCGGCGTGCCCAAGTTACCGCCAACCGCCACGCGTTTGCCGGCCGCCAGCGCCATTTCACCAACCAAGGTGGTGACGGTGCTTTTCGCATTAGAGCCGGTGATAGCAATAATCGGTGCCTTGGCATAGCGGGCGAACAATTCGATGTCACCCGACATATTCACCCCGCGCGCCGCCGCTTGTTGCAGCGCCGGAGTGGCCAAGGCCATCCCCGGACTAACCAGCAACTCCGAGGCACGGCAGAGAAACTCCACATCCAACTCGCCACAACGCACTTCCACCTGTGGGAACTGCTCACGCAAGGTCGCCAGTTCCGGTGGATTAGCGCGGCTATCGACCACTGCAAAGGGCAAGCCCTGACGCGCTAAAAAGCGCACCAGCGACATGCCACTTTTGCCGAGGCCGACAACGATGCGAAATTGATCTGAAGCAATCAGGCTCATGAGTG
>JBBKVZ010000272.1:0-3662 GCA_037968715.1 Pseudomonas sp. | reverse complement strand
CAGCCACCAGTATCCTTAACGTACGTCAATCTGAGCCTGCGCAGCACGGGTAGCCGGCAGCGTTTAGATGGCCGCTTGGTGCTGCCCGATGGCCAGCCACTGGCGTGGCGCTTGCGCAGTCGGCTGAATCCAGACGCCTGGGCGAAGACCGAGGCTGAGCTGTATCTGAGTGCACCCATGAGTGATTGGGCTCGTTGGGTACCGGCGCAGCTGATCCCGGATTGGCAGCTGAAAAAACTACAAGTTGGCGGGGAGTTTTGGCTGTCTTTTGCTAAGGGGCACGTTCAACGTGCGGTGGCCCGTGTGCATGCGCCCGATTTGCTTGGTGCATATGCACAGCGCCAGCCCGTAACACTAAAGGATGTGACGGTTAATGCCTATTACGACCGCATCGACAGTGGCTTTCAGTTGCAGCTTGACTCGCTTGCCGCCAGCATAGGTGAGACCCGCTGGGGTGATGCGCGCTTGGCCTTGGTCTATCAGGCTGAGGATGCTAAACACCAGCAACGCTGGCAGTTGAGTGCCGATCGGCTTGATTTAACTCCGCTGGCGCCCGTTATCAAAGCCTTGGCCCCGCTGCCAGAAGCTGTTGCCACGCTACTTGAGCGTCTTGCTCCTCGTGGCGCAGTGCGCAATCTTCGTTTGAGCTATCAACCGCAGGCACAAGCGCCACAGCAAGTGCAGTTCAGTGCCAATCTCGAACGTCTAGCGATAAACCCGTATGACGGAATACCGGGTGTTGAGAACGTCAGTGGCAGTGTCGTCGGCGATTTGGGCACAGGCGAGTTGCGTTTAGCCAGTGATGATTTCGTGCTTAATCTTGACTCGCTATTTCCCGCGCCTTGGCATTACAAACAAGCCCATGCGCAGCTGAATTGGACCCTCGATGAACAAGAGTTGACCATTAGCAGTCCGTACATTCAGCTGGATGGCGCAGAAGGCAAGTTGGCCGCAGACATGATGATTCGTCTGCCGCTTGCCTCAGACGCTGCGAGTTATATGGATTTGCGTGTGGGTATTCGCGACGGTGATGCCCGCTATACAGAAAAGTATCTGCCGACCCGCTCCGCAGGCGTCAGCCCGGCGCTGGCCGACTGGTTAAAAAGCTCCATCCGTGCCGGGCAGATTGATCAGGGTATGTTTCAGTATCAGGGCGCATTGGCTCCTGATGCCCCGGCCCATTCCAGCAGCCTTAGTTTGTACTTTCGCCTGCATGATGCTGAGTTGGCCTATCAGCCGGGCTGGCCGGCGTTACGCAATGCCAGCGCGGATGTGCTGATTGATGACCGTGGTGTGCGCATCCAAGTTGTCGACGGTCAGGTGCTAGACAGCACGCTGAGCGACGTGGCGGTAAACATAGCCTTGCCGGGCAAGAACGGCGTGGTCAGTGTGGCGCTGGATGGAGCGCTGCAAAGTAGCGTTGCTGATGGCCTAAAAATTCTTCAAGAAGCCCCGATTGGTACTCAGCAAACGTTTGCTGGCTGGCAGGGGCAGGGCCCCTTGACTGGACGGCTAAAGCTCGACATTCCTCTGGAAGGCAAACAGCCGCCGCTGATTCAAGTCGATTTTGCGACTGCGGGCGCCCAGCTGAAAATCAGCGAGCCTGCGCTGACCTTGAACCAGTTAAAAGGCGCCTTTCGTTTTGACAGTGAAAGGGGGTTGAGTGCCCCTGATATACGGGCCGAGGTTTTTGGCCGGCAGCTGCGCGGCAAAATTGTTGCCGCCGGTAAAGGCGGGCGCACCCTTACTCGCATTGAAGCCAGCGGCCAGGTTGCCCTGAAAACGCTGCTGACTTGGCAGGCCATCACTCAGCCGTTACCGTTGAGTGGTGAGTTGCCCTACCGATTACGTCTGACCTTGGACGGCGACGACAGCCAGTTGCAGCTCGATTCAACGCTCAAAGGCTTAGTAGTCGACTTACCGGCGCCCTTTGGCAAAACGGCTGGCGAGGCGCGTTATGCCGATTTTAGAATGACTCTGCAAGGTAAAGAACGGCGTTATTGGTTTAGTTACGAGGACCTTGCCAGCCTGGTGTTAGCTGCGCCCGTGGATAACATTTTGCAGGGGCGCGGGCAGTTACTGCTGGGGCCAGGGCAAGCAAGCTTACCCGGCAGTAGGGGTTTGAGTGTGACGGGTAGTTTGAGCGTCGTGGACTGGGATCAGTGGCAAGCAGTCAGTAAACGTTATGTTCCCGCGCAGAATACAGCGAGCCCAAGCATGCTCAGTGCGCTGGATGTGAAGGTTGCCCGGTTTACTGGCTTTGGCGTGTTACTGAATAATCTTGATGTGCAGTTAGCGCGCGTGAAGGCCGGATGGTCGCTTAAGCTCGACAGTGATCTAGTCAGCGGCAAGGTTAAACTGCCTGATGCGCAGGGCGAGCCGATGGTCGCAGTGTTGCAGCGTTTGCAATTGCCGGCAGCCGATACGGCTGATGCAGCGGCTAGCAGCACGCAAGACCCGTTAGCGAGCGTTGCCCCAAGTAGTATCCCGGCGATTGATCTGTCCATTGCGCAAGTGCTGCGCGGCACTGACGTACTGGGCGCCTGGTCGCTAAAGGCTCGGCCGACTGCCAGTGGTGTGCGCGTCAGTGAGTTGAGTGTCGACCTGAAGGGCTTGCTGGTTACAGGTACATTGAACTGGGATGGCCGTGCCGGAAATACGCGCAGTAGTTTTGACGGACGGCTGGGCGGTAAGAATCTGGCCGATGTATTAAGTGCTTGGGGTTATGCGCCGAATGCAACCAGTGAAAAATTCCGCGTCAACAGCAAGGTCGAGTGGCCTGGCTCACCCGCAGTGTTTAGCGTGAAGCAGCTCAGTGGCAGCCTTGATGTGAAACTCACCAATGGGCAATTTTTAGAGGTTAAGGGCGGTTCGGGCGCGGCGTTGCGTGTGTTTGGCCTGCTTAACTTTAACTCCCTTGGCCGCCGCCTACGCTTGGACTTCTCGGACTTGACGGACAAAGGCTTGGCGTACGATACGGTCAAAGGCCAGCTGCAAGGTAGCAATGGTGATTTCCTCACGAGCACACCGCTAACCCTCAGTGGTGCTTCAACCGTTGTGTTGGATGGCAAGGTTAATTTGCGTGAAGAGACTGTTGATGTCCGCATTCGCGTGACCCTGCCCGTTGCCAGTAACTTGCCATTGGCCGCACTGGCGATTGGCGCACCGATGATTGGCGGGGCGATATTTGTGGCGGACAAACTGTTCAGTGGGCGGTTGTCTTCTTTGACCAGTGTCGAATACCGCGCTGTTGGTCCGCTGGCCGATCCGGCGATTACCTTCGTTAAGCCGTTTTAGGCTTGCTGCGAGCCGATTACGGGTCGCCTTCCAGCTATTCTCCCGCCCTTTTTGATCCTGGAGGCTGCAATGAGTTTCGCCGTAATCCAAATGGTCAGCCAGGCCGATGTGAGGGCCAACTTACAGGTTGCGCGCACCTTGCTTGAACAAGCAGCCGCGAGTGGCGCGCGCTTAGCCGTATTGCCCGAGAACTTCGCCGCCATGGGGCTCCGTGATCTGGTTGCGCTCGGGCACGCTGAGGCCAGTGGCGCTGGGCCCATATTGCCTTGGCTAAAGCAGGCGGCCCGCGAACTTGAACTTTGGATCGTGGCCGGCACATTGCCTTTGCCGCCGGATGATCAGCCCCAGGCCAAGCCACACGCTTG
>JBBKVZ010000271.1:0-3256 GCA_037968715.1 Pseudomonas sp. | reverse complement strand
GGCGATTAATCACCGGGCAAACTAACCTCAAATCGACAACCGTTTGGCTGCATAGCCGACAACGTCACGCGCCAACCTTGACTGAGACAAATACGCCGAACCAGGGAAAGCCCCAAGCCAAGACCATCACCTCGGGCATCAACACCTCGGACAAATGTCGCGAAAACGTTTTCACGCTGATCTTCAGCGATGCCAATACCGGTATCTTCCACCACAAAACCAAGGCTATGTAGGCGCAGCGTAATCTGTCCAGCATCGGTGTAGTGCCAGGCATTACGCAGCAAATTCCCCATTACCGAATGCAAAAACACGATATTAAAACACTGTTCGGACGCACCATTAGGCTGATATAAAAACTGCAACCCTTTGCTTTCCATAGGCTCACGCCATTGCTGAACTAGATCATCGGCGATGCTCACTAGACTGCCACAGCTCGACAAATCCGCATCTTTCTCCGTCTCGCGGGCGAGCAATAAGAAGGTTTGCACCAATTCGCGCATGCTCTCAGTGGCCCGAGCAATACGTTGTATTTGGGTTTGTGCACGCGCATCAAGACTGGGGTTTTCCTGCAGCAACTCACACGAACTGGCCAGCACCATCAGCGGGGTACGTAATTCGTGACTGACGTCGCTGGTAAATAATTGTTCACGCTTAAGAGCGTGGCGTAACAGCCCTAAGGTGTCATCAAAGGCTGCCGCCAACTGGCCTACTTCATCTTCCGCGTAGTCCGGCGCCAATGCGGGCGGCAAAGCCAATAGCTGATCACGATGGCGTACCTGCTGGGCAAGGCGCACCACCGGTTCAATCACTTTGCGCGCCAACAGCCAACCCAGTAGCATGGCTAAGCCAATACTGACTAAAAAGCCAACCAACACCACCGAATACAACGCCTGTTCGCGATCTTCAAAACTACTTTGATCTTGCAGCAAGATGTACTGACGGCCCGCGACTCTTCGCGCATAAGCGTGATAGGAGTCTGCCCCATGAAAGACCTCCTGAAAACCTTCCGGCAAACTCTGTAAATACACCGGTAACGCAAACGCACCAAGGCCACCCGAAAAATAAAATAATTGGCCCGGCTCAGGCTTTTGCTGCCATTCATCCATGTTGTCCATCAGCAAGATGCGATCCAGATCACCGCGCAAGACACCCGAAACCAGGCGTTCCTCCATGATATGCACGGCTTCAACGATGCCTAGGCTAAAGGCCCCGCCCACCAGCAGTGTCATCAATACAAACGCAATAACAATGCGCTGTGACAGGCCTTGCTTAAACTCCATCGACCGCCTCCACCAAGCGATAACCAACACCATGCACGGTATGCAATAACCCACGGGCAAACGGCTTATCGATGACTTGGCGTAGTTGATGGATATGACTGCGCAAGCTGTCACTGTCTGGGCAGTTATCCCCCCACAAAGCAGCCTCGAGCACTTCCCGGCGTAAAACATGCGGACTCTTCTGCATCAGCACCGCCAGCAGTTTTAGTCCCACCGGATTAAGTTTCAGCAAGCGACCCTCGCGGGTAACTTCCAGGGTATCAAGGTCGTAATTTAAGTCGCCAACCTGCAAACAACGCCGTCCACCACCCTGGGAGCGGCGCATCACCGCTTCAATGCGCGCGACAAGTTCAGACATGGCAAAAGGTTTTAACAGGTAGTCATCGGCACCGGCGCGAAAACCTTGCAGGCGGTCATCCAACTGATCGCGGGCAGTGAGCATGATTACCGGGGTATCGCGGCGCGCATCTTCACGCAAACGTTTACACAGGGTGTAACCGTCCAAGCCGGGTAGCATTACATCCAAGACAATCAAGTCGTAATGCTCGGTCGCCGCCAAATGTAAACCTGACAGCCCGTCTTGCGCACAGTCAACGCTATAGCCCTTGAGCTCTAGGAAATCGGCCAAATTCGCCAAGATGTCGCGATTATCTTCCACCAGCAAAATTCGCATAAATGCTCCCTTAATTGCATCACCTGAGTTCAGGGCCCATTTTCAACAGGTCTGCTTAAGTCGAACTTAAGCACAAGTGCACACAGCTTTTAAATCATGGGCTATAGCCTAACGGACAACCCAAGCAGCCATGCTGTTTTGACAGTTTTTTCACCTACTGCTCACATGTGCGCGACAGTCCCGCAAGCAAACTGTCTATCAGCTAGAAGCGCGCAGTACGCCAGCACAAACAAACGCGCGACGCTAGATATTTGCCGGCGCGCGTCACTTCTTATGGGTTTTTATGCCGACTTCATCCACAGATCGCTATTCACCACCATTAAAAACAGGCTTATGCCTTGGCTTACCAATGGCGCTAATCGTTCTGTTGTTGATCTTTCCGCCCAATGCGCTGGACCTGGCCATCAGTCATCAATTTTACAGTGCCGAGCTAGGATTTATCGGTAAACACAGCTATTGGCTGGAGAACATTTTGCATGATCGCGCCAAGCAGGCAGTTATAACTCTGGTGGTCTTTGCGCTGCTGGGCCTGATTGCCAGCTTTTTCTTCAAAGCATGGACATGGCTGCGCCTGCCCCTAGGTTACATCGTGTTATCGGTAAGCATTTGTACTGCGGTTATCGCCCCGCTCAAGGTAGTCACCGGCGTGCAATGCCCATGGGACCTTACGGAGTTTGGCGGCACAGAAACCTACTCGCCATTACTCAGCTCACGTGTACCCACCACCCATCCCGGCAAATGCTGGCCGGCAGGACACCCCAGCAGCGGTTTTGTTTTTTTTGCCGTGTACTTTCTATTCCGTGACCGGCGGCCTGGCCTGGCCAAAGCAGCCTTGGCCTTTGCCTTTATTCTTGGCAGCGTGTTGTCTCTGGGGCGCATCATGCAAGGTGCGCATTTTCTCTCGCACACACTCTGGACCGCGCTGTTTGATTGGCTAATCGCACTGGGCTGCTATCACTTCTTGCTCTATCGGCCGAAACAAAATAACCCAGCATTCGCGAACAAGTGCATTACCTCGCTCGACTAATGGCTTATCTGACGCCCTAGGCGAGTCGCCCTGCTCGCCCAGCGCTACTAACCAGCCGCGATTGTCGACGCACCAACAGCTGGCCACGGCACCACAGCATCTGACAGACCAAAGCGCTGCCGTGGTCAACCCGACTTGGTATTTAGCGATGCCTTACTCTCGCGATGCAGCTAGTTGACGAGCAGCCTACAAGTAAACTGCAGGCATAAAAAAACCCGGTATAAACCGGGTTTTTTACTTCGCAGGGCTGCGAAATTACATCATGCCGCCCATACC
>JBBKVZ010000270.1:0-15746 GCA_037968715.1 Pseudomonas sp. | reverse complement strand
AGTTTTGCTGCAAGGTGGCCACCGCTGCCGGCATAGCGCCGGTTTGTAGTTGGGCTCGCGCCAGCAACATGCGCAGCTCAATGTCTTGCGGCCGTGCCTGCAACTGCGCGGGTAGCCAGCTGAGTAGTTGCTCGGGTTGACCGTTGGCTAGATACGCCTGGGCGAGCAAGCGTGCCACCTCGCTGTTACTGGTTTGCCGCTGATGTAAGGTCTGCAGCTGGGCTATTGCACTCGGGTAGTTTTGTTCAAGCAGTGCCTGCCGGGCCTGACTTATGGCGTCGGGTTGATGGCTGGTGATCTGCACGTGGGCGGGGCCTGTTGGCTGCACTGCAACGGATGGTGATGGAGCCGGCTGCGCAGGGGCTTCGGCATTCGTCGTGGGCACTTGGCGATTGCTCCAGTCGGGCAGCTCGGGCTCGTTGACGAGCGCGGCGCTGGCCACTGGGAAATCATCCAGCACATTGTTAGTGGCGGTTGGCGTGTTCTGTAACGGCACCTCCAGCCACAGCAGCCAGCGGTCACCGGCCATCTCTAGACGGTCGCGTACTTGCAGCTGATCGCCCAAGCCGACCAGCAGCACCTGCACGCCAGCATCGCGAGCCTCGACTCGCCATGACAAACTCCGCTCGGCGTTTTGCACCCGACCCTGATGCGCCTCTCCGCGCAGTTGCACACCGGGTAAATAGAAACTTACCGCGCCATTTTCTTCAGTGCGCTGATAGGCCGCGGAGCGGTCCAGCAATAATTGCAGCACCAAACGTTGGCCATCATTTTGCGGCAAGACATCCAGCAGTTGCGGCAGCGGGGCAGATTCAATGGCCGCCACAGGGGCGGTAACTGACGGCGTTACCATTACCGATTCAGGCAGAATTGTGGGTGCCGGGGAGGGCGCAGGGAGCGCCTGCTCGGGTGAATTGTTGACCAGCCGGGTAACGATTAAGCCGAACATGATGGCCAACAGCATTGCTGCGCCGAACCAGATGGCGCCCCGGCGCAGCAATTTGATTTTATCCCGCCGCGCCGCTGCCCCCTCGTTGACCGGCTGCAAGGCATCGCGCAGCGGCCATTCACCGGGCGCAGCACGGCGGGCGTCTAGATCACGCAGCAAGTCATTGACCAGGCTCATAGCCAAACCTCCCGCAAGCTCTGCAGCCACGGCCAAGCGCTGACCAGCAGCACCGACCACAAGCCAGCTACCAGACTCCACGCTAGCCAGCGTGGCACGCGCCGCGTGGCCTGCACCCCATCGGTATCGGCCAGCGCACGGCGTACTTGGGCTGCGCCGACCTGCCTGCGGCCTTCGCCGTAGGTGGCCATCAACGCTTTGTTACCCAGAATATTCAGCAAACGTGGAATCCCACCGCTGCCACGCACCAGCAAGCGTACTGCCGCCGGACTGAATAGCGGCTCACCACGGTAACCCGCAACACTCAAACGCTCCTGTAGATAACGGCCGGTGTCGGTGACATCCAAGGCGCGTAAACGATAGGAAAAAGTAATCCGCTGCAACAGTTGGCGAAATTCGTGACGGGCTAAGGTTGCATCTAACTCAGGCTGGCCAAACAGCACCACTTGCAGCAGCTTGTTCTGTTCGGTTTCCAGATTGGTCAGCAAGCGCAGCGCTTCGAGGGTTAGCTCCGGGAGCGCCTGGGCCTCGTCAATCAGCAATACGGTGCTTTTACCCTGCGCGGCCAACTCGATCAGGCGATGGTGCAGGGCATCCAGCAGGCTCATCGCATCGTGACTCTCGACATCGGCAATGCGCAGCTCACGTGCCAGCGCTTGGCGCAAATCCAGCGGCGACAAGCTCGGGTTGGGCAAATAGGCGAGCTGGTATTTTTCCCGATCAAGCAAGTTGAGCAGCGCGCGGCAGAGCAACGTTTTCCCGGTACCGACTTCGCCGGTGACCTTGATAAACCCCTCACCTTCGGCCAGTGCCACTTGTAGCAGGTTCAGGCAGGCTTGATAGGGCGCTAATTGCACCAAAAATTCAGTATTGGGCGTCAGCGCAAAGGGTTTCGCATGCAGCCCAAAAAATGCCTGATACATTCGCGCTACCTCAACTCTTTAAAGGCTTCGGCGCTTTTTTGAATTTCATTTAGCCAGGTGTCTTCGGTGATTACTTGAGGACGCATCAGGATAACCAACTCGCTCTTGCCGAGGTTCTTGCGTTGCTGTTGAAACAACCAACCGAGTAACGGTATTTTCGACAACCAAGGCACATCGGCATCGACGTTCTCGCTGTCGTTTTGCAACAAGCCACCAATTACCACCACCTGGCCACTGCGGGCGCGGACGATGGAGTCTGACTGGCGTGAGGTGGTGCGGGCGGTTGGCAGGTTAAGGGTGCCAAATGTGTCGCCGAGATTGATCTCGGTATCGTCGGTGGTGACTTTGCTCACGGATGGCCGCACATGCAGCGTCACGTTACCGTTCGGGTCAATTTGCGGGGTGACATCCAGGGAGATACCGGAGAAAAACGGTGTCAAGGTGATGTCCGGGGTCGAGGCGCCGTCACCGTTGGTGCTGGTGGTGGTACTGGCCGATACGTCGGTGACGAAGTATTCGTCGGTGCCGACCTTGATCACCGCTTTTTGGTTATTCAGAGTAGAAATACGCGGGGTCGACAGCACCCGCACCTCACCCTGGCTCTCGAGCAATTGTAGGGTTCCAGTAAAGTCGCCCATGGTAACGGCGGCGCTGAACACCCCACCGACCGTTTGTGCGCCGGACAGCGCTGCGCCGGCGACACCGACACTGCCATTGCTACCCAGTTGCTCCCAGTTCACCCCGGCTTGAAAACGGTCGTAGAGGTTCACTTCGAGAATCTTAGTTTCCAGAATTACCTGACGTTGTAGGTTGGCATGTGCCTGTTTGAGAAAACTCTCAACGCTTTGCTGATCCGCCGCCGAGGCGCGGACAACCATCAAGCCCGCCTGGGGATTGACCACTACGTTATTACCCTCTTCGTTGCCTACGATCATGCTCACCACGCTATGCACTTCTTTCCAGAAGTCGACATTACTGGTGGTGATTAGCTGGCTGGCAGGCCGTGTGCTTGAGGTGGTGCTGTTGGTGGTCGCGCCATTGCTGCTGTCACTGTTGTTGCTGGTATTGACCTGCCCGGAGCTGACTTCGGTGTCAGTAAAACCCAGCCGCTGCAGGTTCAGGTAATTGATGTCGTAGGTGCGGGTAATCGCCTGATTGGGGAAGATCTGATAGCCGTAGCTGGCCCGAGAAAAGTCATAGCCGTAGCTGTCGCGCACCGCCGCCAATACTTCTTCCAGGGTGACATTACGCAGGCTAAAAGTGATGTTGCCGGTGACTTCAGGGGGCACCACGATATTTTGTCCGGCGCCATCCATAAGGCTGAGAAAGAACTCCTTGGCGGGCATGTCTTTGGCCGCTACATCAAAGCGCGGCCCACTGCGCACCAGAGCCCTTTGCGGCAGTGGTGCGATCAGCGCCGCCTGCACCGACAGTGGTGGGGCGACCTTCGCGCGGCTTTGCGCTAGGGTCTCAGCGAGGATTTTATTGCTTTGCTCATAGAGTTGCTGGTCGCCATCCTTGAAGGTCTGACAAGCCGCCAACAGACTCAACGCGCCCAGTAGCGCGAGACGCAATTGCAGATGCAGCAGACGAAAACGAAAAGCAGGTTTTGACAGCATGGCGTTATCGACTCGGTTTTATTATAGGTTCGACCAGGCGTAAGACCTGTTGCTGGCCTTGGCGCTCAAGCACCACAGAATGCGGGTAAATCCTCAGCAGTTTGGCGCCGTTAAGTTCTTCACCAACCTGCAGCGACTGACCATTAATTACCGCCTGCGACTGCCGTCCACCGCGCACTACAGCTTGCAGCACCAACGCCGTTTCGATTGTGCCGCTGGTTTGTGTGATCACGGCCGATGGCGCTGGCTGGGTAGGATCGAGAGCGGCATGGGCAATACTGCCAAAGCTGGCCAGCAGCACGAAATAAGCGAGTTTAAACACCGATCCACCCCGCTTCGCGGCTCAAGGTATAGAGCACCAAATTGATTTTTGCTTGGGCCGGACCATCCGTGCCGACTTGATAGTCCAGGCTGTCCCAATGCAGGCGCCAGCCGCTGGCTTGAATCGCCTGCAGGTATACGAGCAAATCGAAATAGCCACCTTGCAGGCTGATCTTTAGCCCGTGGCGGTACAGGGTTACCGGCGCTTGCACTGGCAAGGCAGTGTCTGGCTCGAGGACCACGTTATTTGCGGGTGCTTGCGCCAACTGCAATGGTTCGGAAAAACTCTGCAATTTCAGCAGGCGCAGTTTGGGTTGGGCGCGTAATAACTCTTCTAGCACCGCGCGCATTTTTTCGGGTGGTAGCAGCCCCGCGGTGTCTTGGTCGACCTCGCCGAGCATTTGCTCGGCGCTGGCTTGCGCGGTCAGCAGGGCGCTGCGATAGGGGGCGTTAGGGTCGACGGCAAGTCGGGTTTGTAAGTCGGCCAGTCCCAGTTGCGCCTCTTGCAGGCTAAGTAAGGCCGCTTGGTTGAGTGCCGTTTGCTTGGCGAGCCGCTGCGTTAATGGGTCGCCGACGAGCAGCATGTAGAACATGCCAACCACCACCAAAGCGACGGCGAAACTCAACCACTGCTCGCGGGGCGCTAGCAGTAACCAGCGTTGCAGCCACTTATTCATGGGCTTTGCCTTCGTCATCTAGGCGCGAAGACAGCTGGAAACCCAGCAGCCCGGCAGCATTACGTTGCAATTCAAAATGGGCAAAGCTGCGACCACGAAAAACCGGACTAACCCCCAAACTTTGCAGGTACAGGGGCAGCAACTGCTGGTCTTGAGTGAAACCCTGCAGGCTTAAGCTGCTACCACCATCGCGCAGAACGATATTGGTGAGCCATAAACCCGTTGGTGGATGGCGCTCAGACAGCGCCTTTAGAGGCGCCACGAAGCCTGCGCTTTGTTGTTGCGTCAGCAGTTGTAAATGGGCAACCAAACGTTGCAGCTGCAGATTACTTTGCTCTTGTTGCGCCAATTGCTCCGGCAGTAGGGAGTCTAATTGCGGCTCCTGAAAGCTTGCGCTGGCCGTACTGAATTCAGCTTGCAGTGCTTGGGCGCGGCTTTGCGTGGCGCTGGCCAGTGTCGAGGCTTGTTGTAAGTGCCAAGCCTGCCATGCCGCGTGCACGCTAATTAACGCAAACAGCAGGCCCCAGCCGAGGAACATTTGCTTAGGCCGCGGGCCATTACTGCGTTTGGGTTGGCGTTGATAGAGGTTGATGTTTTGCATCAGGCCTCCTGGCGCAAAGCGGCGCCCACCACGGAGAAGCAGTAAGCCTGTTGTTGCTCATCTATCTCTGCTGCCGCCTGGCCGACAAATAGGTCGCGTAAATTCAGGGCCTGCAGGTTGACCGCCAAACCACCACTCAAAGCCTCGAGTGCCTGAGCGCCATCGCGCTTCATTGGCATCAGCAGTAAGCGGCTGATATAGCCTTTGCCCAGTTGGCTTTCGAAATAATCCAGCGAACGCTGAATCTCTAAAGTGATTGCAGCGAAGTCCTCACTGGCTTTAGTCAGCCCCTGCTCGATTCGGCGCGCCATATACAGGTCTGCACCCTGCTGGACAGTGATCAGACCCTCGCTGGAGCGCAGCCGCAGCAATGCCAAATTCAAGCCTTCGGCGCCGGCCAGCAGACCCAAATTACGAAAGGCCATTTCGGTGATATCAATGCTCTGCAAGCTCAAACCAGCATGCGTCAGCATGTGCAGCCATTCATTTACATAGGTATTCGCCAGTACCGTGCAATAGGCCATGCGCGAGCGGCCGCGGTAGGCGTCGGCGGGCAAGGCAAAGGCATCCACCAATACGTGCTCAATCGGCTCACTAATCTGTTCTTTTACTTTCCAGCGCATGGCATCGCGCAACTCATTGGCCGGTACATCCGGGCAGTCGAGCAGCAGCATCTGGTAGAGCGCGGGGTGGAGCAGTAGATTGACTGGCATGCCAGCCAAGCCAAACTCAGCCACCATATTCTTCAGCTCGGCTGGCTGGTCCGCGGGTGAGACCGGACGAAATACGCAACGCAGCAATTGCACCGGTTGGCCCGGTGTGCGCAACACATGCGCCAGGGCAATACCTTCTGGGCCTGTTTCGATGCCGAGCAAGCCGTTCGTCGTTTTCTTATTCTTATTTAACCATGCCAACAAGGATATCCCCTTAAGCGCTTGCGTCGCCTTTACGCGCTACAGGTTGAGTTGCACCCTGCAGAATGTTTGAGCCCTATCATGTTTCACATCATGCGTTTTAGCCATAAATCCCGGTCTATACCGGCAATATCACTGGTCTGTGCGCCAACGGTGATTTTTTATCGTTTTGCTCGTTCTTACCCTGGGTGACAAGCGCTCAATACAGGCTAGTTTGGATCGTTCCCAGCATTCAAGATTAAAGTGCTATCAAACACTTAGAGACTGTATAGCAGAAATCGCTTGAGGTCAGATATTCGCTATTACTAATAAAGGTAGCCACTACTATGCCAAAAGTCAGTGCCAGCTTGGCGATATCTTTCTCTGTGGGCCAGAGCGTTTCGGGCCGACTCTATCGAGCACCTTAGCACTCGGCTAATTGAGTGTTGCCGGCAGTTTGTATGCGCTCAAGTTAACGGCGAAATAGAGGAAGGCATCCGTGCGTTGCCCTAAATACGGGGCTGGTTCGGTGCTCGCCAATCAGGGTGCGCGTTTTTGCAGGATTAGCGTTGCCCCTTGGGGTTTGTTGCAGTACCAGAGCACCCGGCTTACCCCGCGAGTAATGGCCACATAGGCCAGGCGCAGGCTTTCATCCTGCATGGCTTGGCTGTAGCTGTTTTGGAACACGCCCGCATGGGCATAGAGCGTATTGCGCAGTGGATGGGCGCTGGGGGAAGGGCAGTCGTCGAGAATAATTGCCACCTCAGCTTGCAAACCTTTGGCGCCGTGGATGGTGCAGGCTTTGACTGACAGCTGCTTGTCGAGCTGGCCGCGCACCAGCTGCAAGCTGGCGTTACTGCGGCTGAGTAGCAACACGCCGGTGCGCTCAGGGCTGCTGCCACTGGCGACGTGGGTGCACTGGCGATGGATCTCGTCCAGCAGTTCGGGCAGGCGCTTCTTCAGTTCGAACTGGCTAATTAGCTTAACGCCGTGATCACCAGGCTGGATGGCGCGCATGGCATGGCTGGTTTTTGTCTGTTTATGGCTGACCCCAGCCAGCAACGCCTCACCCGCACGGATAATCGGCTCGATCGAGCGGTAGTTGTTTTGCAGCAGCAGTACCGCGCTTTTGCGTGCGTTACCCTTGCCTGGGAAGTACTGGTCGAAGTTGATAAACAACTCCGGCGAGCTGCCGCGCCACCCATAAATCGACTGCCAGTCGTCGCCGATGGCCATCAGGCTGACCGTTGCGCCTTGACGCGTCAGAGCCCGCTGCACGCTTGTTAGCCACTGGACTATCTGCGGCGAGATGTCCTGAAATTCATCAACTAATAAGTGCTGAAACGGCGCCAATACGCTGGCAGATAATTTTGCTGTGCCAGTATTCAGGGCGTCGCTGAGTTGGGCGAAGGCCGTATCAAAGGTCAGCAAGCCCTGTTCGCCGAGTAGTTGTTCGAAGCTCTGCCAAAACAATACTAAGGCCTCGACAAACTGCTGCTCCTGAGCGGCGCAAGGCAGGGTTTGCGCCTGTAGCTGATCGATACGAATGCCGATGCTCTGGATAAAGCCTGCCTGCAGATAAAAGGCTTCATACAGCGGCAGCGGGGTGAACTCGCCGGCCAGTAGGTAAGTGTCCAGTGGCGCCTTAGCGGTGCGTTGACTTTGCGTAGGCTCGTCGCTGGGAGCCGGTAAGCCCAGCAGACTGTTCACCAAACGACGAAAGTCAGCCTGCTGCGTGTAGCACTGCTGATAGGCCTGCTTAAGTAGCGTCAGTTGGGCGGGGCGCAGGCGGCTGCTGGTCAGAGGGTTATCCGCCTCGACGTTACTGCCAGCGCTGGCCAACTGCTCAAACCAGCGGGGATTATTCAATGCCTCTTTGGCCAGCACGCCCATGGCCGAGTGAAAAGTACGTACGCACTGGCGGACTTGAGAGGCATCGCACGGATACGACCAAAAGTGCAGCAGCTTCAACAGTTGCTCGCGCAGTTGTGCGCAGGAGGCGTTGGTAAAGGAAATTACTGTCAACTGCGCCGGCTCAATGCCCAGGTGTCCGAGCATAAACACCACCCGCAAGAGTAAGGTGCTGGATTTGCCGGAGCCTGCCGCTGCAAATACTCGGGTCAGCGGATTACCAGCGAGGATCATCGCCCACTGCTCATCCGAGGGCGCGCTGATGATGCCAGCAGTGACTGCCTGGCTGACCCGCAAACGCATGGCTGTAATCTGTGCATCATCAACAGCCATAAGCGCTGGGCCGTAAATGGCGCTGTTGCTTATGGTGGTTTTTTTCGCTCGTGGCTTGGTCGGTTTCTTTACGCTGCTGACACTGGCCGTTTTGCCCTTGGGCGATGAAGGGCTGAGCAGGCTCGCGCGCGGTCGTGACTGGCCGTGCCGCAAGGCCGCCGCGCCTTCGGCCCGTAAGTAGGCACTGGTGCGCGGAAAGTAACGAATCAGCGCTTGGGAGATAAGCAGCTTGTAGCGCAGGGCGGCAGACAGCATTCGACGATTCCCCACCGGGCTATAAGATATAACCTTGAATGATATGTGTTTTTTGCCCTGGGCTGGCAGTTGGTGAGGCGGGCTCGCTTGGCAATAGACCCGCTCAAACCCGGCAATGCGCTACGTAAGCTGGGTGCGATTGAGTATGCTGAGCAGGCAATCGATCGATTTAAGTTGTCGTGGGGGTGGCTAGCGTGAAGTGTGTATTTACCAACAGTTTTTTTTCCCTATTTGAATCCAACCACCGCACGACGCCGCACCAGATTGTGGTGAAAGAGATCATTGGTAATGACGCAGAAAAAATTCATTACTTCGTTACCGAACCTCTCTCGTTCGACCCGAAAAAGCATGATCTGACTGAACTGCAAGCTTTGATCAAGGCGAAGATCATCGCCCACCTCGAGCTAGCCCCGCATGCCGATACTGAAGTGGTGGGCATGTATGAGAACAAGTTTTACGCCCGCGATGGTATTCCCGAGGCCACCATGGCCACGCTTAAAGCTGCGGATAACTTGTTGACCAGCTATGGCTACGTGGTCAGCTTGCCGCAGCTAGAACTGCCGGTGTATCGCGTGCAGTTTCTCACCCTGAACCTGATTAAAGTCCAAGACAAATCCGCACTATTTATCGACCCTTGGGGCTTGTTTGAGCGCTGATGACGCATGCATGTTGCTGCAAGTGTTTGCGCGCATGTGGGCGATAAGTCATGCCCTGTAAATAACCTAGAGCAATCAATAAAGGCGGCCAAGGCCGCCTTTATTGATTGCAAATGTGTGTTTTAGGACATGGACAAGATGGTCAGACCTAAAGATTGCCGACCGTCTCCGAGGTCGATTACGCGCACTACCTCGGTGTGCGCATTGAGGTCTGATAGTTTGTCGTGGTCGGAGGAAATATGCACCCTCACTAGCTGTCCCATGGCTAAGTTGCTGGTGGCTTCGACCTGCATGCCAGTGCTGGAGAGATCTAGGCAGCGTGCCTGCGTCTCTTGCCCGTCATGATGGAGCGTGACTGGAGCTTCCATTTGCATGCGGATGTAGTCGCGTTTCTCGCTGTAGATACGATCAATTCGGCTCATAAACCCTTTCCTGTTGTTCTAAGACGGCTCGCCAACTGTTGTTATAACCCTCCCTGATTTAAGGTGTAAAGACATGGTGCGACGATCGGCTCACGCTTGAACCGCTTGGCAGATGGGAGTACCTTCTGCGCCTTGAAGTTAAGCCTTGCTAACGCATCAATGGCTACCCATTGGTGCATTATTTTAACTCGTCCCCGGCGTTGTTTGCCTGGATAGCCAATGCACAGTCCTAGTGCCACGCTGCTGATCATCGATGACGATAATATCGTCCGGGCAAGCCTTGCGGCTTACCTCGAAGACAGCGGTTTCAACGTTCTTCAGGCTTCTAATGGCCTGCAAGGTCTTGAGATATTTGAGCGCGAGCAGCCTGATCTGCTGATCTGCGACTTGCGAATGCCGCAGGTTGATGGTCTTGAGCTGATTCGTCGTCTTACCGCCCTTGGCGTGCAGACCCCGATTATTGTGGTGTCTGGCGCAGGGGTGATGAGCGATGCTGTCGAAGCGCTGCGTTTAGGCGCGGCCGACTATCTGATAAAGCCTTTGGAAGATTTGGCTGTGCTCGAGCACTCGGTGCGCAGAGCCTTGGATCGTGCGTGTTTGAGGCTGGAAAATCAGCGTTACCGCGATCAGCTGGAAGCCGCCAATCAAGAGTTACAGGCCAGTTTGAGTTTGCTTGAAGAAGACCAGAAAGCGGGTCGGCAAGTGCAAATGAACATGCTGCCTGAGACACCCTGGCAAGTTGATGGCTTGCAATTTGCCCATCAGATTATTCCCTCGCTGTATTTGTCCGGTGACTTTGTTGACTACTTTCGCCTTGATGAGCAGCGCGTAGCGTTTTATTTGGCGGATGTTTCTGGGCACGGCGCCTCGTCGGCATTTATCACGGTGCTGCTCAAGTTTATGACCACTCGGTTGCTGTATGAATCGCGTCGCGGCGGTGTGTTGCCCGCATTCAAACCTTCAGATGTGTTGGTGTATATCAATCATAGTTTGCTGAACTGCAAGCTCGGCAAACACGTAACTATGATTGGTGGAATCGTCAACGAACAGGAAGGCACCTTGACTTACAGCATCGGTGGGCATCTGCCGCTACCGGTGATGTTTAGCCAAGGTAAGGCTCATTACTTGACTGGTCGCGGTTTACCGGTGGGCTTGTTCGCGCAGGCCAGCTATGAAGACCATGTGATAGAACTGCCTGCGTCGTTTAGCTTGACGCTGCTTTCCGACGGTATTCTGGATTTGTTGCCGGGAGACACCTTGAAAGAAAAAGAAGCTGTTTTACCTGAACTGATAACGGCTGCTGGCGGTACTCTAGACGGACTGCGTAAAGCCTTCGGGTTGTCTACGCTAGCTGAAATGCCAGACGATATTGCCTTGCTGGTGATGAGCAGGAACCTTGCATGACTACCGGTAAAATCCAGTTTGCCGAGCAAAACGGCACCTTTGTGTTGAAGTTTGTTGGCGAGGTTCGTCTGACCTTGTGCTCTGCACTAGACACGACTATTGAGCAAATTTTTACCGCGTTGAATTTCTCAGCGATAGTCATCGATCTAACCGAAACACGCAGTATCGACAGTACAACGTTGGGCTTGTTGGCCAAGTTGTCGATTCTTTCGCGGCAAAAAATCGGTTTTTTGCCGACGGTAGTCACCACCCACGAAGATATCACCCGCTTGTTGCAGTCGATGGGCTTTGATCAGGTATTCAATATTGTTGATACGCCACTGCCATGCCCTGAATGTTTGACTGATCTGCCCTCGCAGGATCAATCAGAAGAAGTAGTCAAGGCTAAGGTACTTGAGGCTCATCGCATTTTGATGGGGCTTAACGACTCTAACCGCGAAGCCTTTCATGACTTGGTTAGTGCGCTGGAGCGGCACTGCTAATTTAGCGGCCTAGCAGAGTTAGCAAGAATATCAACGGGTAACAGTTCTGCGCTGTTACCCGTTTTTTATGCGCGGTTAAAAATTGTCGATTCAGCTGAGGTTGTTGAGTAGAACTTCGAGCTTTTCTTGGTCGCGGGCAAATAGTCGAATACCTTCAGCCAGTTTTTCTGTGGCCATGGCGTCTTCATTCATCGCCCAACGGTACTGGCTCTCGTTCAGATTCGCGCGTGGTTCTCCGGGGTTGCCCGGGCAAAGTTTGCGGGGCAGCGGGGCGTGCTCGTCGCTGAGTTTCTGCAGAAGTTCTGGGCTGATGGTTAGGCGGTCGCAGCCTGCCAATTGCTCAATTTGGCCGATATTGCGAAAGCTCGCGCCCATTACCACCGTGTTGTAGCCGTTCGCCTTGTAATAATTATAAATGCGCGTCACCGACTGCACGCCCGGATCGTCCGCGCCAACAAAGTCGCGGCCTTCGGCTTTTTTGTACCAGTCGTAAATACGCCCAACGAAGGGCGAGATCAGAAATATCCCGGCATCGGCGCACGCCGCCGCTTGGGCGAAAGAAAACAGCAATGTCAGGTTGGTTTGAATGCCGCTGCGCTCAAGTTGCTCGGCAGCTTTAATACCTTCCCAAGTGGCCGCAATCTTAATGAGCACGCGCTCGCGGCCAATGCCGGTATTCTCATACAGGCCGATCAGGCGCTCGGCGCGGCGCAATGTGGCCTGGGTGTCGAAGGACAGGCGGGCGTCTACTTCAGTAGATATGCGGCCGGGAATAACCTGCAAAATCTGCTGGCCAACGCTGACGCCAAATAAGTCGCAAGCCAAACCCAGATCGCCGCCACAATTGCTTATAGCGTTGCTGAGTAAGGGTGCGTAGCGCGGTAATGACGCGGCTTTGAGCAGCAGTGATGGGTTGGTGGTGGCATCCACCGGTTGCAGTTTGGCAATAGCGTCCAAGTCGCCAGTATCGGCGACTACGGTGGTGAACTGCTTGAGTTGATCCAATTTAGAAGTCATGACGAAGCCTTGTCGTTGCAGGTGCCATGACCTTACCCGAGTGTGGCAGGCGGCTCAACGGCTGCTAATGGCCTTCCAGCAATTGCGTGGCCTGATCAAGTAGTGCCAGTGGCTCGTTGCTCTTATGGATGTCGACGGATAACAGCTGGCGAAAGCGCCGGGCGCCGTTAAATCCCTGGCCAAGGCCGAGTACATGCCGGGTGATATGGTGCATCGCACCGCCACTGGCTAAGTGCTGCTCAATATAAGGGCGTAGCTGCCTGAGCGCCTCGGCCCGGCCGATGATCGGCTTGTCGCAGCCAAACAGTTGTTGGTCGACCGACGCCAGTAGGTAGGGGTTGTGATACGCCTCGCGACCGAGCATCACGCCATCGAAGCGTTGTAGCTGGGTTTGGCATTCTTCCAAGGTTTTAATGCCGCCGTTAAGAATGATCTCCAGATCAGCAAAGTCCTGCTTAAGTTGTGCGACCACGTCGTAGCGTAACGGTGGTACTTCGCGATTTTCTTTGGGCGACAGCCCGGCCAAAATGGCGATGCGCGCGTGCGCGATAAAGGTCTGGCAGCCTGCATCGCGGACGGTACCGACAAAATCACAGAGCTCGGCATAGCTGTCGCGGCCATCAATACCGATCCGGTGTTTAACCGTGACCGGAATACTTACCGCGTCGCGCATGGCTTTTACACAGTCGGCTACCAGCACGGGATGGGCCATCAGGCAGGCGCCAATCATGTTGTTTTGTACGCGGTCGCTGGGGCAGCCGACGTTCAAATTGACTTCGTCAAAACCTGCGGCTTCGGCCATTTTCGCGCAAGCAGCTAAATCACTCGGCACGCTGCCGCCCAGTTGCAGCGCCAGCGGGTGTTCAGCCTGGTGGTAACGTAAAAAACGCTCATGGTCACCGCGCAATATGGCGCCGGTGGTGACCATCTCGGTGTACAGCAACGCATGCTTGGAGAGCAGGCGTAAAAAGAACCGGCAATGGTGGTCAGTCCAATCCATCATCGGCGCAACAGAAAACCTCCTGCTTGGCTCTGGCCTTGCGGTTGCTGGCTTTGAGGTCTGTTTTGTGGGGTTTTCTGTTTCGCTCATTTGCTACTGTTTCCGCTTGTTTTTGCTTGTTTCTGTATGTGCGTTGCTACAATGTAGCAAGTCAATTCAGTCGTGTAGCAAAATTATGGGCTCTATCACTATCCGCAAGCGCAAGGACGGTTCTGCGCGCTACACAGCGCAAATCAGGATCATGCAGCAGGGCGAGACAGTTTATCAGGAAAGCCAGACCTTCGACCGCAAGGCCACCGCGCAGGCGTGGCTTAAGCGGCGGGAGACTGAGCTGGCAGAACCCGGTGCGATCGCTAAAGCAAATCGTTCCGGTGTGACGGTCCGGGAGATGATCGAACGCTACTTGGATGAATACGAAAAGATCAGGCCGCTTGGCAAAACTAAGCGCGCCACGCTCAAGGCGATCGCCGCCACCTGGTTGGGTGATCTGGAAGACTCGCAGATCACCAGCCAGCAGCTGGTTGAGTACGGCACCCGTCGAATTCACGATGATGGCATTCAGGCACAGACCGTAGGCAATGATCTAGCTCACCTCGGTGCGGTGCTTTCCGTCGCGCGGCCTGCTTGGGGTTATGACATTGACCCCATGGCCATGCCAGATGCGCGCCGGGTGCTGCGTAAGATGGGCGCGGTAACTAAGAGCAAGGAGCGGACGCGTCGGCCGACGCTCGAGGAGCTGGATAAGCTTCTGAACTACTTTGCTGAGATGCGCGATCGGCGTAAGCAACAGATCGACATGGTGCGGGTAACGGTGTTCGCGCTGTTCTCCACGCGCCGGCAAGAGGAGATCACGCGCATTCGCTGGAATGCTATGGATGAACCTGGCAAGCGTGTGCTGATCACCGACATGAAGAACCCGGGACAGAAGCACGGCAACGATGTGTGGTGTCTGGTGCCGGATGAGGCGTGGCGCATCCTGAAATCCATGCCCCGTGTTGCTGCTGAGGTGTTCCCCTATAACGCCAGATCGGTGTCGGCATCGTTTACGCGTGCCTGCCACTTCCTTGAAATTAACGATCTGCATTTTCACGACCTGCGCCACGATGGCGTGAGCCGGTTGTTTGAGATGGGTTGGGATATTCCTAAAGCGGCCAGTGTGTCGGGCCACCGGGACTGGAACTCGATGCGGCGCTATACGCACCTGCGGGGGAATGGTGACCCGTATAAGGATTGGCCGTGGCTGGAGAGGGTGGTGATGGGGCCTGTGATTGTGACAAAGTAGTTTTAGTTTGCGCTGGCCGCGAATGAATGGAGTCACCCCAAAGCGGCCTTTGGTATTAGGTGGGTAGTGGCCGGTTGCAGCCGTTCGTGACCGGCGGCACTCGGCCAGGAGCGGACGGTGGACACTATGCCCATGATTCCGTAATGTGCCCGAAAGTCATGTCGCTTTTCCTCCTTGCCAATGTCGCGTTACTCCCTAAATCGTGTCGCGCTTACTAAGCACACCTCCACGCCAGACGTAGATTTACAGAACGACAAGGAGCGTTATGAGACACCTTTATACGACACAAATCCCGACGTTCTACGACAGAAATCCGCGACATACCCATGTCGCATAATTAATAGTTAGGCACAACAATGATTGCTCGCATAGCATTTTTCTTATTTGTACCGGTCGTAATATTTATCGGCTGTGTACTGGCGGCAGAGGCCCTACATGGCGGGAGCTTTGAGGTAGTGTTAAATTCATTTATTACATTTATTTATAACTGGCCAATTGATCTACTGGCAACCTTAGGCTTAATCGAAAGCGGCGACGAGGGATTTTATAATGAGTGGGGTAATTTTTCATTAGCAACGTCACTGCTCCTGTCAAGCGCAACACTTTTTGCATTAAGTCTATATGTGAGTAAGCGTAATGCCTAACAAGGCGCTGAAATCGCTCATTTCATTCGCTGGGACCGCGTTCCGCGGCCCCTTAGCTTAGTCGTTATGTTCTTGAGGCAAGTATGCACGCGGTCATACAAGAAGAAGACACCGGATGCGGAATCGCCTCAGTAGCTAATATTGCAGGTCTTACATATTCAGAAGTTAAAAAAACAGCGA
>JBBKVZ010000269.1:0-9939 GCA_037968715.1 Pseudomonas sp. | reverse complement strand
AGCAGCTCGCGGTGCCAGTCGTCCTGCAATTGCCAGTCCTGGGCGACGCTGTCCAGCGCCGAGAGCGCCTTGCTCTCGACTCTTGCGGCCTGCTCAAGGTCGACGTGGTAGCGCTCCATCAGCGAGCTGAGGGTGCGCTCGCGCACATCTTCATGTTGGTGGCGACCCAGCAGGTCATACAGCACGCCTTCGCGCAGTGCGCCTTCTGAATGGCTCATGCGTTGAATATTACAGGCGTCGAAAATGGCTTCGAGAATCGCCAATCCTGCCGGGAAAATACCCCGTCGATCAGGCTTGATGCCGTCGAGGTCGAGTTTTTCCGCCTCGCCAATCTTGAAAACTTTGCGCTTCAGCCAGGCCAGTCCCTCGACGTTGACCTCGCCCGTACCGAGACCCGCCGCTTGGATGGTCAGGCCGATGGCCTTGATGGTGCCGGATGCGCCGACCACATCTTCCCAGCCCAGTCGGCGTAGCGCGTGTTCGATGCCCATTATTTCTAGGCGCGCCGCCGTGTAGGCCTGGGCGTAGCGGGCCGGGGTGATCTTGCCATCCCTGAAGAAGCGTTGGGTGTAACTCACGCAGCCCATTTGCAGGCTTTCGCGCAGTAGCGGCTCGAAACGCTGACCGACGATGAACTCGGTGCTGCCGCCGCCAATGTCGGCGACCAGGCGCTTGCCGGGTGTGTCGGCGATGCTGTGCGAGACGCCGAGGTAGATCAGTCGGGCCTCTTCACGCCCGGAGATGACTTCAACCGGATGGCCGAGGATTTCTTCGGCGCGGCGGATAAACTCGTCACGATTACGCGCCTCGCGCAGGGCATTGGTGCCGACCACGCGCACTGCGCCTTCCGGCAGGCTGGCGGTCAGTTGAGCGAAGCGGCGCAGGCAATCGAGCCCGCGCACCATGGCCTCTTCGCTGAGCAGGCGTTGCTCGTCGATGCCAGCGGCTAGCTGGACCTTGTCGCCGAGGCGCTCAAGGATGCGGATCTCGCCGTGATCGGCTTTGGCCAGCACCATATGGAAGCTGTTGGAGCCCAGGTCGATAGCTGCAATCAAAGGAAAAGACTCGGCAGGGGTATGCGGCATGGCAGAACCATCTCAATGCGTAACCGCGTCATCGTGCCACGATAGGCGGGCCTCGCCAACGCATACTGATGTCGCAGACCCGCGCCTAGGCTGATGTGCTAGCGCACACGCAGCGTTAGGGCTGGGCTTGCCGGCTGTCTGAATAAATTGCGGCATGGGTGTCTGTGCGCCTTCTTTGTGTTCAAGCGATAGATAAGCTCAATTGCCATCGCCTTCCTGTGTGGGGAAAGCCGGGCTATGATGTCGCCCATCTTTTGCTTCTGAACACGGAGACTTTCCATGAGCGAATTCATCACCAATGTCAGCGATGCCAGCTTCGATCAGGATGTACTTCAGGCCGAGGGCCCTGTGCTGGTCGACTACTGGGCTGAGTGGTGCGGCCCGTGCAAGATGATCGCGCCGGTGCTCGATGAGATCGCCCAGACCTACCAGGGCAAGCTGAAAGTGTGCAAGTTGAACATCGATGAAAATCAGGACACCCCGCCAAAGTTCGGCGTGCGTGGCATCCCAACCTTGATGCTGTTTAAGAATGGCAACGTTGAAGCGACCAAAGTTGGTGCATTGTCCAAATCGCAGCTGGCAGCTTTTCTCGACAGCAACATCTAAGCGTTCAGGCGGCAATAAGCACTAGAAGCCCCGCACATTGCGGGGCTTTTTTCTGTTTGGGCGCTAGACGTATGAATAAAGCTGGTGTTACATTCGGCCTCGCTGCATTTCCTATGCAGCCCCCTGCAAGCCGTCGCCGACGCATTCCTATCCGAATCCTTCGATACATCAGCAGGCGATCAACTCGCCTTCTCTGCGGCGCGGGCTCCCAAGCTAAATAGCTTATTTCCCCTCCCTTATGAATTACGTCATTCCTATGAATCTGACCGAACTCAAGCAAAAGCCGATTACCGAACTGCTGGAACTCGCTGAACAACAAGGCCTGGAAAACATGGCCCGTTCGCGTAAGCAGGACGTGATTTTCTCCCTGTTGAAAAAACACGCTAAAAGCGGTGAGGAAATCTCCGGTGATGGCGTGCTGGAGATTCTCCAGGACGGTTTCGGCTTTCTCCGCTCTGCGGATGCCTCATACCTTGCTGGCCCCGATGACATCTACGTCTCGCCGAGCCAGATCCGCCGCTTCAACTTGCGCACGGGCGATACCATTGTCGGCAAGATCCGCCCGCCGAAAGAAGGCGAGCGGTACTTCGCGCTGCTCAAAGTTGACACCATCAACTACGACCGCCCGGAAAACGCCAAGAACAAGATTCTCTTCGAGAACCTGACGCCGCTGTTCCCGACCAAGCGTCTGGTCATGGAAGCCGGTAACGGCTCCACCGAAGACATCACAGGTCGCGTGATCGACCTGTGCGCGCCGATTGGCAAGGGCCAGCGCGGCCTGATCGTGGCACCGCCGAAAGCCGGTAAAACCATCATGCTGCAGAACATCGCGGCCAATATTGCGCGCAACAACCCCGAGTGCCACCTGATCGTGTTGCTGATCGACGAGCGCCCGGAAGAAGTGACCGAAATGCAGCGCACCGTGCGCGGCGAAGTGGTTGCTTCGACCTTCGACGAGCCGCCAACTCGCCACGTACAAGTGGCCGAAATGGTGATCGAGAAGGCCAAGCGCCTGGTTGAGCACAAGAAGGATGTAGTCATCCTGCTCGACTCCATCACCCGTCTGGCGCGTGCCTACAACACCGTGATCCCAAGCTCCGGCAAGGTCCTCACCGGTGGTGTTGACGCCCACGCTCTGGAGAAGCCGAAACGCTTCTTCGGCGCCGCGCGTAATATCGAAGAAGGCGGTTCGCTGACCATCATCGCTACCGCGCTGGTAGAAACCGGCTCGAAGATGGATGAAGTGATCTACGAAGAGTTCAAAGGCACCGGCAACATGGAGCTGCCACTGGACCGTCGGATCGCCGAGAAGCGTGTGTTCCCAGCGATCAACATCAACCGCGCCGGCACCCGTCGCGAAGAACTGTTGACCGCCGATGACGAACTGCAGCGCATGTGGATTCTGCGCAAGCTGCTGCACCCGATGGATGAAATTGCCGCCATCGAGTTCCTCTTGGACAAGTTGCGTTCGACCAAGACTAACGAAGAATTCTTCCAGCTGATGAAGCGCAAGTAAGCCGATCTACTGCGCTTAGGTGAAGCGTCGTTAAAAACTGACTCAGAAAGCGGCTTGCCGCTAACGCGCTTCAGCGCGGCCTGAAAGGCGAGTGGAGCGAGTACTGCTCATGTACAAAAGTACATTCCGCTTCTTCGCCAGTTTTGACTGCGCTTCGCTTGCCCTGCGGGCCAACCTTGCGGTTGTTACTCCGCTTCGCTGCGTTGCGCCTCGCTTGACCGTCGCTCGCTACGATCTTGAGTTGTTGTATGACACAAACAAAAGCCGGGGAAACCCGGCTTTTGTTTGTCTGCGATAGATTGAAACTTCTGAATAACCGAGTTCGGCGCTAAACTTTAGCCATCGACACTCGCGCTAAACGAGGCACTAGCATGCAGTATCGCGACCTTCGCGACTTTATCCGTGGGCTGGAACAGCGCGGTGAACTCAAACGCATCCAGACGCCGGTTTCGCCGGTGCTGGACATGACCGAAATTTGCGATCGCACCCTGCGCAAACAGGGCCCGGCGCTGTTGTTTGAAAACCCCACAGGCTTCGATATGCCGGTACTCGGCAACCTATTTGGCACGCCGAAACGGGTGGCCTTGGGCATGGGCGCCGAGGAAGTCAGCGAGCTGCGCGAGATCGGCAAGCTGTTGGCGTTTCTCAAAGAGCCAGAGCCGCCCAAGGGCTTTAAAGACGCTTGGTCCAAGCTGCCGATCTTCCGCAAAGTGCTGGCCATGGCACCCAAGGTGGTCAAGGACGCGCCTTGCCAAGAGGTAATCGAGGAGGGCGACGATGTCGACCTGACTAAGCTGCCGGTGCAAACCTGCTGGCCTGGCGATGTCGGGCCGCTGATCACGTGGGGCCTGACCATCACCAAAGGGCCGAACAAAGAGCGGCAAAATCTCGGCATCTATCGCCAGCAAGTGATTGGCCGCAACAAGCTGATCATGCGCTGGCTTAGTCATCGTGGTGGTGCGCTGGATTATCGCGAATGGTGCCAAAAGTACCCGGATCGCCCTTACCCAGTGTGCGTTGCTCTGGGTGCGGATCCGGCGACCATTCTTGGTGCGGTCACGCCGGTGCCAGACACTCTGTCTGAATATGCCTTTGCCGGCTTGCTGCGCGGCCATCGCACTGAGTTGATCAAGGCGCGTGGCAGTGATTTACAGGTGCCGGCCAGTGCCGAGATAGTACTGGAAGGGGTGATTCATCCGGGTGAGATGGCTCCCGAAGGCCCTTACGGCGATCACACCGGCTACTACAACGAGGTGGACAGCTTCCCGGTGTTTACCGTCGAGCGCATCACCCGCCGACAAAAGCCGATCTATCACAGTACCTACACCGGCCGTCCGCCAGACGAGCCGGCGATTCTCGGTGTGGCGCTGAATGAGGTGTTCGTACCCATTCTGCAAAAGCAGTTCCCGGAAATTACCGACTTCTACTTGCCGCCCGAGGGCTGCTCGTACCGCATGGCGATAGTCACCATCAAGAAGCAGTATCCCGGCCACGCCAAGCGCGTGATGCTCGGTGTCTGGTCGTTTTTACGCCAGTTTATGTACACCAAGTTCGTCATCGTCACCGACGACGACATCAATGCGCGAGACTGGAACGATGTGGTCTGGGCGATTACCACGCGCATGGACCCCAAGCGCGACACGGTATTGATCGACAACACGCCGATCGATTACCTCGATTTCGCCTCGCCGGTTTCCGGGTTGGGCAGCAAGATGGGCCTGGATGCCACGCATAAATGGCCGGGCGAAACGCCGCGTGAATGGGGTCGGGTGATCGTCCAAGATGAGGCGGTCAAGCAGCGCGTCGATGCGCTCTGGGCTGAACTGGGGATCGACTGATGAACGTCACTCTGCAACCGTCTGGTGCGGTGCTTAAGCTGGAACCCGGTGAGCGTATTCTCGATGGCGCCCGGCGCTTGGGTTATGACTGCCCGCAAAGCTGTCGCAACGGTAACTGCCACATTTGCGCCGCCCTGTTGCTGGACGGTCGGGTGCGTCAGGCTGGCGAGGAGCGCACTCATGGCGAGTTATTTACCTGCATCGCCGAGCCGCTGGAAGACTGCACTGTGCATTGGGACGGCGTTTTGGCACCTAATGAATTGCCGCTGCATCAACTCAGTTGCCAGTTGTTGGAGTGCCGCGAGGTGGGCGGCGATGTGTGGCGGGTGCGGCTGCGCACCCCGGCCGGCAAAGTGCCGCGTTATCACGCTGGGCAGTACCTATTGATCGACCGCGATGGTGGCGAGCCGGCAGCGTTCTCGCTGGCCTCGGCACCGCATTGCGCGCGCGACTTGGAGCTGCATATTCTGGCTCGTGAGACGAGCAGTCAGGAGCTGCTGGAACAATTGCAGCGTGATGGCATGGCGCGGGTGCAATTGCCGTTTGGCGATACGCATTTGGCCGAGTTACCGGACGGCCCTTTGGTGCTGATCGCTGCCGGCACCGGCATGGCGCAGATGCACAGCTTGATCGAACATTGCCGCTGCAGCGGCTTCAAGCACCCGGTGCACCTGTATTGGGGCGCGCGGCGTGGCAAAGATTTTTACCAGTTGCCGCACTGGGCCGAGTGGCAGCAACTGCCCAACCTGTTTCTGCATCAGGTGGTGAGCGATCCCCGTGACTGGCAAGGCCGTATCGGCCAGTTGCACCAAGCGGTACGCGAAGACTTTACCGAGCTGAAGGCGCTGCATATCTATGCCAGTGGCTCGCCGAGCATGGTTTACGGCACCCTCGACGCCCTAGTCGAAGCCGGCATGGACGCCCAGCAAATGCGCGCCGATGTGTTCGCCTACGCGCCCCGACCACTGGATCTGCAGCCCTAACGCTGCCGTCACTGCCGCACGCTAATCTCTACGCATGCCCTGATCTAGGGCCATGTGCGCAGAGTTACGTGCGTCTAGTGGCCTGCCTAGGTGCGTTACGGTTTATTTAATAGCGATCACTATTAAATGTTGAGATTGTCCGCTTTGCTGCGTTAGCATCGACCCCGAGCGGCGATTTGCCCGGACTCACGGCGGTATATCGGCTCACACGCAGATGAAAAACCGCAATCTCGGTTGGGTGCAGGAGGCAGGACGCTTATGGCCAGCATATTGAGTTCGCGTAACGAGCTGATGAAACTTCTCGATCTTGCGCAGTGCTGCATCACCGCCAGCAGTGACCAAGAAGAGGTCGATCAGGTCGTTGCACTGGCCAATAACGTCATTCCCTTTTCGTCGATGGTTATTTGCCTAGACAACGTCGCCACCCTCGGCCCACAAACCAGCCGTAAGTTGCTCAATTACGGCTATAGCGGCGAATGGGTGGAGTTGTATTTTCGTAAATCCTTTCAGTTCCAAGACCCGGTACTCAAGGCCGCCGCGCAAACAGCAGCGGCCTTTTCTTGGTCGAGCGTCTATGCCCAGGCAGCGCAGCCGAGCAGGGAGTTTCTCGGTTTAGCTGAGGAATATGTTGGCAGTAATGGCATCGCCTGCGCCGTTAGGGGTCGCACGCGCAGCAGTAGCACATTGATCTCGATGACCTTGCCCGCGCACGAGCGGGCCGAGGATTACATCGATGCCTTGGGGTATTTGGCGCCCCATCTGCATGAGGTATTCAACCGTCAGGGCAGCCTGAATCGGCACAGCCTGATGGCGCCGGATATTTCATCGCGGGAGGTGGAAGTGTTGCATTGGGCCAAGGAAGGCAAGAGCACCTGGGATATCGCCAGTATTCTGAGCATTTCCGAGCGCACGGTGAAGTTTCACTTCAGCAATATCTTCCGCAAATTGGATGTACTGAATCGCACCCAGGCCATTGCTAAGGCGATTCACTTCGGCGTGATTGCCGCATGAGGTGTTCGCTTTAGCCGCGCTTAGCGCGGCTAAAGCAGCGCAGAGTCGGGCGCAGTAGTTTTCCAGCGGCCTGTTAGTCCTGCGTCAGACTGATCTTGCCTATGCCCTGAGCGGATTCGGCATAGGCATGGGCGCTGGCGATTTCACTGAATTTGAAATGCTGCGGATCCAGCAGGGGGCGCAGTTCGCCGCTTTCTACCAGTTTTGCAGCTTCGCGCAGAATATAGCCGTGGTGCTCCATGCCCACGCCGGTGGCCATAGGCCAGCTCATATTCACGCAGTGCACCGTCTGCTTGCGCGCCCAGGCGAGGGTCATGTCCAGCTTGCCGGTGGCCAATAGGCTGATGACACTGCCGCCAACGCGGGCGGCCAGTAAGCTCTGCTCGAAGGTAGTACCGCCCACGGTGTCGATCACTAGGTCGAAACCGACATTATCGGTGCACCGCTCGACGTAGTCGGCGACCTGCTCTTCACGGTAATTGATGGTTTCGTCGGCACCGTATTCACGCGATAGCGCGGCTTTCTGCGCGGAGCTGACGGTGCTGTACACCCGTGCGCCCTTCCAGCGGGCTAATTGTACGGCGACATGGCCAACCCCGCCGGTGCCGCCGTGGACCAGCACGCGATCGCCGGGTTTGATCGCGCCTTTGTCGATCAGTCCTTCCCAGGCGGTAATTACCACCAGGGGCAGCACGGCGGCCTCGGCCATGCTCAGATTGCGCGGCTTATGCGCCACCAGTGCAGCGTCGACCAACATATAGTCTGCCAGTGCACCCTGACGGCCACGTACGCCACCGGCGCAACCGTAGACTGCATCGCCCACCGCAAACCCTTGTACATCTGCCCCAACGGCGCTGACCTGACCGGCGAAATCTCCATGTAGGATGGCCGGAAACGGGTGGGTGAAAGCTGGAATATCTCCGCGACGCAGCTTGTAATCCAGTGGGTTGATGCTGCTAGCCGCCACTTCGACCAGCAACTGGCCGGCCGCGACATGCGGGGTCGGTAGCTCGGCTGCTGCGAAGACGCCAGCCGGGCCGAAGCCATTAATTACGAATGCTTTCATAGGGAAGGCTCATGGTTATGGACGATTTAGCCAGCGGCTCGAGCATGAACCCGTGGGGGCTGGCCTAGTGTTTACGCACGGTCAGGCTGCTTAAGTGAATGCTCGACCAGAGGCTCGGGTTGCTTGAGAGGTTATTCAACCTGCGGTGAGGGCATCACTGTTCGAACGGACAGGTTGGAATAGTGCGCGGAGTGTTGCTGCACTCGAGGGGCGGTGGCGCTTTTTGCAGCGATTGTGTGGCTGAAGCAGGCTGCCTTAGTCTTGTGGCCAGCCGGCCATCGCTTGCTTGGCCATGGCATGCAGTTCACTGGCGTCGGCCCCGTCACGGGCCTGAATCGACATACCCTGGATCACCGCAGCGAAGAATCGCGCCAAGCTGTGGCAGTTGGTTGCCGTCGGCAGCTCACCGCTGACTTTGGCGTGCTCGAAGCGTTGACTGATCGCGTCTAGGGTGGCGGTCCGCAACTCGCGCATGTGCTGTGCGATGTTGTGGTGCAAGGTAGCGCTCGCCAGCAAGCCGGTGGCGACGATACAACCGGAGGGGTGGCTCTGGGCGCTGAACTCATCGGCGGCACTGCTCAGTATCTGCCTAGCGAAGCTCTGGGCGTCGGCGGCGTGCAACAGGGCGTGCCGAATAAAATTGCCCGGCCCTTGCAGGTACAAGTCGAGCACTTCGAGGTAGAGCTGTTCCTTGGAGCCGAAGGCGCTATACAGGCTGGGTGGCGCTATGCCCATAGCGGCAACTAGATCGGCAATCGAAGTGCCTTCATAACCCTGCTGCCAGAAGAGTTGCAGGGCGATCTGCACGGCTTGCTCACGGTTAAAACTGAGCGGGCGGCCGCGTTTGTTGTGTGCATTGGCTGTTTTCATAGCGGTCATTATTCAAATCACCCAGCTGTCTCGTCAAGGCCGCTGCGCGATTAGGCCGGCGACCACCCTAGCCGGTGGCATGCTTACTTAGAGAATCTCATCAATCTGGATGATGGGCTGCAAGTTGCTGTAATTGGCGATGTCGCCGAGCACTTGGGCGCTGTGTTCGTTCATCACCTGAGTGAATTGTTGCAGGCTGCGGATGTGGGTGTTGAGCAGGCACAGGTAAGGGGCTTGGCTGCCGTCTACTGCCTGTAGGCCGCGCCTGAGTTCGGTACTCAGCACGTTATCGCCGAGCAGTTGCAGCATCATCGGAATGTGCTGGTCGCGGTAGTAAACGAAATCGAACTGAGCGTCCGGGGTGTTGGGGTAAAGCACAGTGACGCAATACATAGCGGACTCCTGAGAATGCTCGATTCGACAGTATGAGTCCGCTATCCAAGGGCTGCCAGTGGCCGAAGGGACAGCTAGCCGGCAGCCTGCCGGACTTAGTCTTGCTCAGCAGAACCTAGCGAACCTGCACCACCAGTTTGCCGACGGCCTTGCGTTGGCCAAGGGTATTGATCGCATCGCCGGCTTGTTCCAGGGGGAACACTTGCGAGACCAGCGGTTTGATCTTGCCCTCGGCGTGCCAAGCGAACAGCTGAGCAAAGTTAGCGGCGTTATCGGCCGGCTGGCGTTGGGCGAAGGCGCCCCAAAATACCCCAAGCACCGCTGCGCCTTTGAGCAGGCAAAGATTCACGGGCAGCTCGGGGATGCGTCCGCTGGCGAAGCCGACCACCAGCAAGCGGCCATTCCAAGCGATCGAGCGGATAGCCAGATCAAAAAGGTCGCCGCCCACTGGGTCGTAAATCACGTCGGCGCCCTGGCCGTTGGTTAGGCGTTTGATTTCTTCCTTAAGGTTGCTCTCGCTGTAGTTGATCAGCTCATCGGCACCGGCGGCCTTGGCCACGGCGAGTTTCTC
>JBBKVZ010000268.1:0-8415 GCA_037968715.1 Pseudomonas sp. | reverse complement strand
CACCAGGTTTCAGCATTTTAATAAAGTGCTGCAAGAACAAAAACGCGGTTTCTGCGGTTTTAATGGGAAAGTTCTGCTGCACTTCCGGACGCTCTTTACCACCAAAAGGCGGGTTGGCCAAAATCACGTCGTGCTGATTGCTTGGCTGAATGTCCTGCAGGTTTTGTCCCAATGTATTGGTGTGAATGATGTTGGGTGTTTCAATGCCATGCAGGATCATGTTCATGATGGCAATTACGTAGGCTAACGACTTCTTCTCTTTGGCGTAGAAGGTGCGCTCTTGCAGAGTCTTCAGATCAGTAGTGGAAAGTGGTTTTTTGTCTCGCCCGCCTTGGCGCAGGTAATCATAAGCTTCACACAGGAAGCCCGCCGAACCAGCAGCACCGTCGTAGATGGTTTCACCTATCTGCGGCTTGATCACATCGATCATGGCGCGAATCAGCGGACGGGGCGTGTAGTACTCACCCCCGTTTCGACCAGCGTTGCCCATGTTTTTGATTTTGGTTTCGTAGAGGTGCGACAACTCGTGCTTTTCTGCCTGTGAGCGAAAGCGCAACTCATCGACCTTCTCTAGCGCATCACGCAGTGAGTATCCCGATTGGATTTTATTTTTGATTTCACCAAAAATTTCACCAATCTTGTACTCAATTGTATCGGGGGATTCGGCTCGTTGCTTGAAGCCTTTGAGGTAGGGGAATAGCTCGCTATCCACATAGTCCATCAGGTCATCGCCGGTAAGGGCATTGTTGTGATCAAAGTTACCTGCCGCATCTTTCGGTGCCGCCCACGTTCCCCAACGGTGGGCCTCATCAATAATGTACTGGTACTTCTCGCCCATCAGCTGGGCAGCTAAAGCCTTCTCGCCTTCTAAGTCATCAAGGTACTTAAGGAACAGCATCCAGGAAGATTGCTCTGTGTAATCCAGTTCGCTGGAGCAGCCCGCGTCTTTGTGAAAGATGTCATCAATGTTTTTAAAGGCTTGTTCAAACATGGGGCTTCGAGTCCTTTCGGTCGAGAAAACAGCGTTTCAGTGGCAGCATTATGCTGGCTTAGCTATTGGTTTGGCATTGCTTGTCTGGAGGTAGGCTAAAAAAATTGACTGACCATTTAAGAATTACGGCATTGCTTTTCACGATTTGGCGTTGGCGGAAAAATCTCATCAAAAATACCGCACTGCGAATTTCCGGCATGGCGGAGTAAATTCTAAATGGCACAGCGACAAAACATGTCGCATATCAACATCCTGCCAGATACACAGCAAAACCACCTTAGGCTAGGCGGCAGTCCAAAAACGGTCGATTTTGACACCGTCATCGGCCAGGTCGATTATTGGTGTCATAAAATAGCGTTGACTATATTTGACACTAGATAAATAATGAGCCTACGTTTTTGATACCAAGAGGCCATCATTATGTCTCGTACCTTTGCCTATTGCCGAGTAAGCACAACCGGCCAAACCACTGAGAACCAAGTCCAAGAAATCAAAGCAGCTGGATTCGATATTCAGTCGCAACGCTGCATCGAAGAAACCGTATCGGGCTCCGTACCTGCCAGTGATCGAAAAGGCTTCCATAAATTGCTTGAGCGCATGGAGTCCGGCGACGTGCTGGTGGTAACCAAACTCGACCGCCTTGGTCGTAACGCGATGGATGTGCGCTCGACTGTTGAATTGCTGGATGCCAGAAGCATCAAAGTTCACTGCCTAGCATTAGGAGGCGTTGACCTCACCTCCCCCGCAGGCAAGATGACCATGTCAGTTATTGCGTCTGTAGCCGAATTTGAGCGGGATCTGCTGATTGAGCGTACCCAATCTGGGTTGGCACGGGCTAAGTCCGAAGGTAAGTCCCTGGGGCGCCCACCAATAGCCGCAGCAACTGACGTTCAAAAGCTGAAAGCGGCGAATCAGTCGCAAAGTGCAGTGGCTCAGGAACTGAAAATATCGCTGAGCACGGTTAAACGACTTTGGAATCGGGTTTGAGTCTGAGGATGTCATCGTGGAGTTTGAAATAGCGGCCATTTGCCATGGGCTAAAGTAGCCTCCGTAGCAAATGGCCGGCGGTAAAGGCATTATTTAACTCGTGTCTTATTGGAGTCTTAAAGATGAAACGGATTTTCCACGCGACTGCGCTCTTGATTACCATCGCTGCTTGCAACGCCATGGCAGATGATGATGCTGACGCAGCCGCAGAAAGCCTAGAAGAGGGCTTGCTGATGAATGAGTACGAATGTACCCAAGCATGGGCTACGGATAGTAAGAAGGATGAGCGGGAAGCGAAACGGATATGTGCCTCATTCACTGACGACCTGCGTAGCGGCATTGAAAGCGGCTGGAGCGAAGAACTGTTAAATCAGGTTATGGCTGCGCAATGGATGTTTTTGAATAACGACAAAAATGTCTCTGTTTCGCCGGAGGTTGATCGAATCATCACCGCCCAGCTTATTAAAGCCCGCAAAGGTGCGCCCGATGGACCAGTGTTGCTGCAAAAAGCTGTAGCCGTCGATGCCACCGCTGACGAGACAGCTGTAGCGACCTCAAAGCCTCAAGCAACTCCCAAAAAGCTCAACGAAATGAGCTTTGAAGAGTTCGCCGCCGCCATGCAGCGCGGGCAAGCGGCAATTGCGTCAACGCCTGAAGGCAAGACCTATGTGGAAATGCGCGAATACAGTAAACAAAGGCAATTCGAGGAGCAGTTCAAGCCCCTGTGCAAGCCGGGCGGAGTGTCGTCTAATTGCCGTCAAAGGTAGGGCGTAATATCTTAATGGGCTGTTCGCACCTAACTTGGCGCATCACGCTTGTTGATGCATGATGCGCACCCTAGAACGATATGGCCTTTCGTTTTAGGGGCAGATTTAGGGGCACGATTACTGACTGCATTCAGCTTGTCCTTATAGATATTGGTGCCCAGCCAGTGATTTGAGTCTCCCTCGGGCACCAATTAGCTGTATCTGCATGACTACCAATGCAGCGCAACACCAGAGAAACCGGCCCCTTAAGCCGGTTTTTTTGTGCCTATAAATTACCCCACCCTAAAACTGCGCAACTAGCTGCACAGCAACGGGTAATTAGGTAACATTGCTAAGCGGCATGAAACTTCGCTGCAATATTTAAGTTTTATTCTCTGCGTTGCGCACGCCAAGCGAGATCATGCTGACAGGCGCAGGTGTTTTTTTAAAAGGAGTAACACGCAATGGAACTTGCACACGTTGAACAACGCGAATTTACCGCTATGCGCGCTCACGTAGAGACGCTCTTAGCCGCCGGCTGGGTGATTAGCAACCGTTTCCCGCTGACCCTTGAGCTTCAGGGGCGAAAATCGGTGGTGCGCTGCGGCGTACTGATCACCAGTCAATAGCGCTTAGATTCATTAGCAAACACGCACAAAAAAGCCCCATATAGCAATATTGGGGCTTTTTTGTGGCCGCTTATTAGCGGTTATTCAGTTGCTGCTGGAGGTTTTGCATTTGTGTCTGCAGGGTGCTGATGTTGCGGCTGACCTGACCACGAAAGGCGTCAAATTCAGCGGTACTGCTCGACGCGGCGCGATTGTCCAACTCGCTGCGCAGAACCAAAACATCTTGCTCAACACGGCTAATCGCCTGCTTGGGATCGCCCTGTTTCTTCAGCCCGTCAACGTCTGCCGTCAGGTCTTTCAGCTGCGTATCCAATTTGCCCAGCGCTGCAAGCTCGGTCTTTAGCGCCGCCTGCTCAGCGCCTAAGCCAGCGACCTTAGTGTCGAACTGGCTAATGCCGCTGGCTTGCTGCTGTAGGTCCGCACTCAACTGTTCTAAACGCTTGCCCTGCGCGCCCTGCAGAGTGCTCGCGGTTTGCTGCTGCTTGGTTAAGTCGGCCAGCTTAGTTTCCAGCTGTTTGATGCGCAGTTTTAACGCTTCGTTTTCACCGGTGACACTCGACTCTGTGGCCACCACCTTGCCGGAAATAACCTGCAGGCGCCCAGCCGCGTCTTCGCTGATCCGCGCGAAGCTTTCTTGGGTGGCCACCAACTGTTGCTCCATCAGCGATATCTGCTGAAAACTCCACCAGCCTAAGCCGCTCAGGGCTATCAGGGCTGCCCCCAGCAAAGCCCACAACGGCCCCGTACTCGGGACTTTAAGCGGATGAGCCGGCAGCGGCGCATGGCCAATTGCAGGCTCTGCCTGCGCAGCGCTTGGCTGTGCAGCAAAGTGCTCACTGCTGCGCGCGCCGCTGGAAAGACTTGGCAGCTGATCAAGTTCGTCGAGTGCATCGTTACGCATGGGAAACCTACAAAAAAGCCAAAGCAAAAGTGCGCTGAGTATACCCCGCCACCACGAAGCCTTCAGCGAAGCGCCAAGGCGATGCACGGCGCACCGACGAAGGGCAGCGCCGACGCTAAATACAGTGCGGCAGCCCGGATAACATCATGTTCCGCTAATTGGTACGTCACTTGCAAATGCGCAACAGGGCAAACAGCCGTTCTAGAGCGCTGCAGCCTAGTTACAACTAACCAGTGGCGACTGCGTGACGATCAACGAAGGTCTCGCGCCAGCACTCTTCAATGTCGAGGGGAGATACCGATGGAACTGACCAAAGCGATTTTGGACTGCATGCAAACACTCAGACGCAGCCTGCGCGACGAGCTAGGGGTGAGCATCCGCCTCAGCCAGCCGGATGCGATCAACGCCATGCTGCTCGCCTGCCTTGGCTCAGCGCTGGAATCAACCCGTGAACTGGGCAGCACCTTGAGCGAGTTGAGTGGCGTGCACTTACCGCCACCGCAGCTCAGCGAAGAACAGCTAATCGCCAAATACACACGCTACTCCGGCCCACTGCGTGGCTGAAGCCCGGCAGCCCTTATGGCTGCTGGATTTTCCAGTCCTGGCAAAACTCATCCAAGGCCGTCCACACACTGACCTGCGGGTCGTAGTCGAGGTATTGCTGGGCGCGACTGATATCGAGAGAAAAGTCCTTGGCCATGACTGCCACACCCAGACGAAACAGCGTCGGCTCGGGGCGGCCCGGCAACAGTTTGCACATCGTTTCGTTTAGCGTGGCGGCGGCATAAGCCACGGCATAGGGCATATGCCGGGTGACGGCGGGCAAGTTGAGCTGGCGCAATACGTAATTGACTGCATCCCACAGCGGCACTGGCGTGCCATTGCTGATGTTGTAGACCTTACCCAGCGCGGGACCGGTGGCCAGCAAACCGCTGAACAAGGCATCGTTGAGGTTTTGCATACTGGTGAAGTCGACCTTATTCAGGCCATTGCCGATAATCGACAACCGCCCCTTACGCTGCATGTTAATCAGTCGCGGAAAGATACTGGTGTCACCAGCACCGATAACAAAGCGCGGGCGAAAGGCCAACACCTCTAAACCGAACTCTGCGGCGCCGAAGACCTTTTGCTCGGCCAAATACTTAGTCGCCCCGTAATGATCGGAGAAGCGCTTAGGGACTTGCTCTTCTTTAAGGCCGACATGCGCCTGCCCATCAAAATAAACCGATGGCGAGGATAAATGCAGCAAACGCCGCACATGCTGTTTAAGACAAGCCTCAACGATGTTCTCGGTCACCGTCACATTAGCCTGGTAGAAGGACTGATAACGGCCCCACACGCCCACCGCGCCAGCGCAATGCACTACCGCATCGACACCCTGGCACAGGCGCTGCACCAACTCGGCATCGGCCAGATCACCCTGTATAAACTCGGCGCCGCGATGCACCAAATGCGCCACCGGGTCGGCGCGCCGCCCGTTAATGCGCACACTCAAGCCTTGCTCCAAGGCAAAGCGGGCAAACCGTCCGCCAATAAAACCACTTGCCCCTGTGACCAAAATCTTCATTGCAACCCTCTCCGGCAAAGCCTACACCCGCATCAACGCACTCTAGCAGCCTGCCGGGCTTAGGTGCGCTAACCCAGTAGGCCAAAATAGCGACTGCACAAGCCCAAACAATCAGCCTAACGGTGCTAAACCACCGGCACTGGCGCGCTGCAAGTGCGCCGTCAACTCGGCGAGCAACTCGCCACCATTGCGCCAATGGTGCCAATACAGCGGCACATCCAGTGCGTGACCGGGCAGCAACTCCAGCAACTGGCCGCTGGCCAATTGGCTCTTTACCTGCAATTCAGGCACCAACCCCCAACCCAGGCCCGCGGCGGTGAGCTGCACAAAGCCTTCTGAAGACGGGCACAGGTGATGAATAAAGCCGCCAGCCACGCCCAGCCCCTGCAAGTAACGATGCTGCAATTGATCGTCGGGGCCAAACACAATGGCTGGCACCTGCGCCAAGCCTGGCGCAGTAACCCCATCGGCAAAGTGCCTGGCAATAAATGCTGGGCTGGCCAATGCCCGATAGCGCATAGCACCCAACAATTGACTGCGCGCACCGGCCACCGGGCGCTCGGCGGCGCACACGCAGGCCGCCACATCGCCGCCGCGCATGCGTTTTAAGCCCACTTCTTGGTCTTCCATGACCAGTTCAAGTAATACCTGATGACTGGCGCAAAACGGCGCAACCGCCGCCGCCCACCAAGTGGCCAGACTGTCGGCATTCAGGGCGATGCGTAAGCGCTGCACATAGCCGCCCTCATCCAACGCCGGCACCTGCGCATATAAATCGCCCTCAAGCAGGCGCACTTGCTGCACATGGTTAAGTAGACGCCGGCCAATCTCGGTCGGCGTCGGCGGAGTGCCACGCACCAACACCGGCTGGCCGGCCCGCGCCTCGAGCAACTTAATACGTTGCGAGACCGCCGACTGCGATAAGCCGAGCAACTGCGCCGCGCGCTCAAAACCACCCTGCTCCACCACCGCTGCCAGGGCGCTGAGCAGTTTGTAATCGAACATTATTAATTTTCCTAATGAGCAATCAGCATAATTTGTTTTTCTTATACAGGCTGAGCACCCAAGCTGACCAGCATTGAGCCGTAACAGAGCGCTCGCCGAGACTTTACTTATCTAGGACGCATCCAGCATGTGGCACAGCTATTTCAACGGAATGTTGGTCACCATCGGGTTGATCATGGCCATCGGCGCGCAAAACGCCTTTGTGCTGGCGCAAAGCCTGCGCCGCGAACACCATCTCAGTGTCGCTGCCCTTTGCGTGCTCTGCGATGCGCTACTGGTCACCCTCGGCGTGTTCGGTCTGGCCACACTGCTCACACAAAGCCCGCTATTACTGGCCGTCGCCCGTTGGGGTGGCGCGGCTTTTTTGCTGATTTATGGCAGCCAAGCGCTGCTGCGTGCCTTGCGTCCGCAAGCGCTCAATCAAACTGAGCAGAGTGGCCCGCGCTCACGGCGTGCCGTGTTGCTCAGCGCGCTGGCCGTGACCTTACTTAACCCGCATGTTTACCTAGATACCGTCTTGCTGATCGGCTCTCTCGGCGCGCAACAAGCAGCGCCCAGCGCCTACGCGCTGGGGGCCGCCAGTGCTTCGCTGCTGTGGTTTTTCACCCTAGCCATCGGTGCGGCCTGGTTGGCGCCGTGGCTCGCCCGGCCTGCGACCTGGCGCATTCTTGATTTGGCCGTGGCGACGATGATGTTCGCTGTCGCCAGCCAGTTAATCTTGGCTGGTTAAAGTGCGAACAAGGCTCTGGCCAGCCTTTCCCACACAGTTGCTGCGTGGTTAGCACCGAGCTCGGGTGCTATCATCGGGCGTTAGCGGTGCCCTGCTCTATTGGCTTGGCACTGCAGGCCGGCCCGTGAACCGGTCGCGCGCACCTTGCGCACGTACAGACCTGATGCCCAGTCCTGATCAACCACAATGGAGATAAACCATGGCTTTCGAATTGCCGCCACTGCCCTACGAGAAAAATGCCCTCGAGCCGCACCTGTCCGCCGAGACCCTGGAATTCCACCACGACAAGCACCACAACACTTATGTGGTTAACCTCAACAACCTAGTGCCAGGCACCGAGTTCGAAGGCAAAACCCTCGAAGAAATCATCAAGACTTCGACTGGCGGCATCTTCAACAACGCCGCGCAGATCTGGAACCACACCTTCTACTGGAACTGCCTGGCCCCTAAGGCCGGCGGCCAACCGACTGGTGCTCTGGCTGACGCGATCAACGCGGCCTTCGGCTCGTTCGACAAGTTCAAAGAAGAGTTCAGCAAAACTTCCATCGGCACTTTCGGCTCAGGCTGGGGCTGGTTGGTGAAGAAAGCTGACGGTTCCCTAGCTCTGGCTAGCACCATCGGCGCGGGCTGCCCACTGACCAGCGGCGACACCCCACTGCTGACCTGTGACGTGTGGGAACACGCCTACTACATCGACTATCGCAACGTGCGTCCGAAGTATGTAGAAGCGTTCTGGAACTTGGTTAACTGGGACTTCGTAGCGAAAAACTTCGCCGCCTAAGCCCGTAGCCGCTGCCCCACGGGTAGCGCGCTAAAACAAAAAGCCCGCATCCTTGGATGCGGGCTTTTTTGTGGCTGT
>JBBKVZ010000267.1:0-6232 GCA_037968715.1 Pseudomonas sp. | reverse complement strand
GCCGATGATCCGTGCATTTTCGCGCTAATTAGGCATAATGCACGCCTTCTTTTTTTTGTCTGTCGCAGTGTTTTTCTATGCTCAAAGAACCCCGTAAAGTCCGCGAATTTCTCCGCCGTGAGCAGGAGATTCTGGATGCCGCGTTGAAGCTGTTTCTCGCTCAAGGTGAGGAGGGTGTGACGGTTGAGATGATTGCCGATGCAGTTGGCATCGGTAAGGGCACTATCTATAAGCACTTCAAATCCAAGGCCGAAATTTATCTGCGCCTGATGCTCGACTACGAGCGCGAGTTGAATGCAATTTTGCAGTCGGCAGATGTTGAGCACGACAAAGAGGCAATCTCGCGCGCCTTTTTTGAGTTTCGCATGCGCGATCCCCAACGTTATCGGCTTTTTGACCGGCTGGAAGAAAAGGCCGTGCGCGGCAATCACGTGCCAGAAATGGTTGAAGAATTACACCGTATCCGGGCTTCTAACTTCGAACGCTTAACCTTGTTGATCAAGGGCCGCATCAGTGAAGGCAAGCTGGAAGACGTGCCACCTTATTTCCATTTTTGCGCGGCTTGGGCTCTGGTTGATGGCGCTGTGTCGCTCTATCACTCGCCGTTTTGGCGTGATGTGCTGGAAGACCAAGAAGGCTTCTTTCAGTTCTTGATGGATATTGGTGTGCGCATGGGCAATAAGCGCAAGCGTGATAGCGACACGCCCGCTAACTGATGTCATTCAGGCTGCCTATGGTGTTATGCCGCGCGGGTGTTGCGGCCAGTGGCAGCGATATACTCCGGGTATTCAGCCGCGGGGTTTTATATGATTGTTGATCGTCAAGGCCGGCGCTTTCGCAATTTACGCGTCAGCCTGACAGCTGCTTGTAACTATGCCTGCACCTATTGCGTACCCGACGGTAAACGACTGGTGGCTGCGCAAGACGAAATCTCGGCGCAAGCACTGGCGCGCGGTGTTGGCTACCTGATTGAGGCCGCCGGAATCGAACGCCTGCGCATCACTGGTGGTGAGCCGCTGGTAAGTCCAAAGCTGGAAGCATTTCTGCGTGAAGTCAGCGGATTAGGCTTGCAGGATATTAGCCTGACCACCAACGGCCAGTTATTAACGCGCAAGTTACCGTTGCTGCTTGAGGCCGGTATCAACCGATTGAATGTATCGCTGGACACTTTAAATTCTGACGCTTTTCGACTGATAGCCCGTGGTGGTGATCTTTCCAGTGTGCTTGATGGCCTGGAAGCTTCCCGCGCCGCCGGGATTAAGATCAAACTCAATATGGTTCCACTGCGTGATCAAAATCTAGATCAGGTGCTGCCGCTACTCGACTACTGCCTTGAGCGAGGCTTTGAGTTGCGGTTTATTGAGTTGATGCGCATGGGCCATTTGGCGCGAGATCCTAATGGTTTTCAGCGCCAATTCGTCGGCATGTCCGAGTTGCTGGCGCTGATTGCTCAGCGTTATGAGTATCAGCAAGCGGATGCTCCGCAAGACGCTACGGCGTTACGTTATGAAATTCCCGGCCAAGGCTTTTTTGGTGTGATCGCCAATGAGAGCGTGCCGTTTTGCCGAACCTGTTCGCGGCTGCGTTTGTCTTCTACCGGTTGGTTGCATGGTTGTTTATCGTCCAGCAACCGGCACTTTGTCGGCGACTTGCTCGACAAGCCACGGCATCAAGCCCTGCCTGCTTTGCAGCGTTTGCTGGTGCAGGCGTTGGGCGATAAGCAAGATTTAGCCTTCTCCGGTGGTGTCACCGTGATGAAAATTATTGGCGGCTAAGCCGTTTTTGTTTGAGTGAGTGGTTATGTCCGCACGTTTTCCGATTGACTATATCGAACCGGTATTTCGGCCACCCAGCGAGGCCAACTCGCTTATTTTGCCGGTAACCAATGGTTGCTCGTGGAACGGTTGCAGCTTCTGCGAGATGTACACGCAAGAGCAGAAGAAATTTCGCGCTCGCGATGAGTCGCAGGTGCTGGACGAGATTAAGCGCTGCGGCGAGCAGATGATTGTGCAGCGGATCTTTCTCGCGGATGGTGACGCGCTGGTTTTACCGACCCGGCGTTTGCTGAGCATTCTTACCGCTATTGGTGAGCATATGCCGACGGTGACGCGGGTTTCCAGCTATTGCTTGCCGCGTAACTTGCGCAAAAAATCTGTAGCCGAGTTGCAGGAATTGGCCGATGCCGGATTGAAGATGGCCTACGTTGGCGCTGAGTCGGGTGATGACGAAGTACTGGCGCGGGTGAATAAGGGCGAGACCTTCGAGTCGACCCTGAGTGCTTTAGAAAAACTCGGCGAGGCCGGTATCACGCGCTCAGTGATGGTGCTCAATGGCTTGGGTGGCACCCAGTTGAGCGAGCAGCATGCACTGAATTCTGCGCGTTTGATGAATGCGGCGCAGCCTGAGTTCCTGTCCACATTAGTGGTGAGCTTCCCTACGGGCGAGGCGCGCTTTCGCGCCGGCTTTGCTGATTATCAGCCGCTCTCTCAGCAGCAGTTATTTATCGAGGTTGAGCGTTTTTTGCAAACGCTGGAGCTGCAAGATACGGTTTTTCGCAGCGATCACGCCTCGAACTATCTGGTGCTTAAAGGTGTTTTAGGCGCCGATAAAGCCAGCATGCTGGCCCAAGTGCGTCAGGCAATTGAGCAGCCGCAACAGGCGCATCTGCGTCAGGAGTGGCAGCGCGGATTGTAATGCGGCCTACGCTGCTAGGCAGTGGCGCGTAAAGTGCATTGATCAGTGACTCATGATCGGCCTGCCGGTTTTTTGTCGCAGCGTTTGGAGTGGTGCCATGCGTAGTTTGATTATCTCTTTGTTGCTGCTCAGCTTGTGCGCTTGCATGCGGGTCAGTGATATGGCCGACGGGGTGGGTTATCAGCTCAGTGATGCCGGTTTGCTCGATCACAGCAGTATCTATCGGCTGAACTCTCGGCACTTGCAGGCAGACTCCTTTATCTACATTGCTCAGGGGCCTTTCGTGCCGCCTGGGAATGCTTATCCGCGGCCGAACGTGGTGGCCGAGGAGGCCTATGTCGGCTTTATTCAGTACTTTCCTCTGGTGCAGCGCGCGCCCACACCAGCAGGCTTAGATGCCGCTATGGCGCAAGCTCGTGCAGCAGGTGCGAACTACCTGTTGTATTGCCGCTTTGCCGCCGCTGATGATCGCATCGGCAATACGGATGAGTGGCAGGATCAAGAGGCAGTCGATCGTCTTGGCGTTGATCACGGCGTTGTGCATTTAATGTTGATCGAAACCAATACGCGCTACCTGGTCGACTCGGTGCAAGTGCGCAGTCGTGGTGGCCTTTTCAATTTTTACGATGCCAAACCGCAAGACCTGCTGGCTGCGCCGCTGCGCGACTATGCCCGGCGCTTGCTCGGTGTTAGTGAACAGGGAGCGACATATGACTGATGTAAGCAAGGCTGCCGACTTATTGGCGCAAATCGCCAAGCTAGGTAAAAAAGGTTTTCCACCGGTGCATCTGTGGAATCCGCCGAGCTGTGGTGATATCGACATGCGCATCGCCCGCGATGGCACCTGGTTTTATATGGGCACGCCGATTGGTCGCAAGCCCATGGTTAAGCTGTTCTCGAGTGTTATTCGTCGTGACGCAGATGCGTATTTTCTGGTGACTCCGGTCGAAAAAGTTGGCATTCAGGTGGATGACGCGCCTTTTGTTGCGGTGAGTCTGCGCGTTGAAGGGCAGGGGGAGGCGCAGTTACTGTGCTTTACCAGCAATACTGACGATGAGGTCGAGGCTGGGGCTGAGCATCCGTTGCGCTTTGCGTTGGATCCGCTGACACAAGAACCATCGCCCTATGTGCTGATGCGGAGCAATCTGGAGGCGCTGATTGTGCGCAGCGTGTTTTATCAGCTGGTCGATTTGGCGGTGTCGCGTGAGATTGATGGGCAGGTCTGGCTCGGCGTTTGGAGTGGCGGGATGTTCTTTCCGATTGGCGCCCAAAACGAATAAAACCTAGGCAACAAAAAAGGGCTCCGAGGAGCCCTTTTTTTATTTGTCAAAAGCCACTTACATGTTCGGGTAGTTCGGGCCGCCGGCACCTTCTGGGGCTACCCAGTTGATGTTCTGCGATGGATCTTTGATGTCGCAGGTTTTGCAGTGCACGCAATTGGCGGCGTTGATCTGCAGGCGCTTGCCATGTGGCGCATCGGCATCGGCCACCATTTCGTAAACCGCTGCCGGACAGAAGCGCGTACACGGGTTGTCGTATTCGACCACGCAGCGGGTTGCGCAGATATCGGTGTCGGCGACTTTCAGGTGAACTGGTTGGTCTTCGTCATGCTCGGTGGTGGCGAAATACACGCTGGCCAGCCGATCTCGCGGCGCAAGCGTGCGGTCAACGTAGTCACGCTTGGGTGCCTCATATTCACCCAGCTTGCGCAAAGACGACCAGTCAGCCTTGTTCTTCAGTGTCCAAGGCGAGCGGCCGCCGGTCACCGTTTCCCACGCTGCATTGAGCATCCCGAACCACAGGCCGCGTTTGAAGCCAGGCTTGATGTTGCGCACGGTGCGCAGTTCGGCCATGGCATCGGAATTGCGCAACTTCGCATCGAATCCTTCTGCGCTCAGTTGTGAGCCAACCAGATGCTCGGCCGCGAGCATGCCGCTGCGGATCGATTGATGGGTACCCTTCACCTTGGGTACGTTGAGCAGACCGGCGGTATCGCCGATCAGCAGCGCGCCGGGCATCTCGCATTTGGGCAAGGACTGATAACCGCCGGTCACAATCGCCCGCGCGCCGGCGGAAAGAATGCTGCCGCCTTCCAACAGAGGCTGGATCATCGGATGGTTCTTCCATTGCTGGAAGGCTTCCCATGGCTTGTACTCCGGGTCGCTGTAGTCCAGTCCGCTGACATAACCCAGCGCGATGCGGCCCTTGTCCAGGTGATAGACGAAACTGCCGCCATACGTATTGTTGTCGGCAGGCCAGCCGAAGCTGTGTACGATCTTGCCCGGAGACACGCGGTCTTCCGGCACCTGCCAGAGTTCCTTGATGCCGATCGAGTAACCCTGCGGGTCGCAGTTCGCATCCAGCTTGAGGCGGTTGACCAATCGCTTGGTCAGGTGTCCGCGTGCGCCCTCAGCGAGCACGGTGACTTTGGCATGGATGTCGATCCCGGCGGTGTAGCCGGGCTTGTGCGATCCATCCTTGGCGACGCCCATGTCGCCGATGCGCACACCGATCACTGCTCCAGCGTCGTCATGGAGCGTCTCTGCGGCGGCGAAGCCGGGATAAATTTCCACGCCGAGAGCTTCTGCTTGCGGCGCCAACCACGCGCACATCGCGCCGAGGCTGACGATCACGTTGCCCTTGTTGTGCATGCCCGGTGGTACCGGCAGCTTGCGCCCACCGGTCTTGTTCAACAGCCAGAACTCGTCATCGGTGGCATCGATGCAGATGGGAGGCGGGTTCGTGCGCCAGTCGGGCAGCAACGCGTCCAGCGGGCCGGTTTCGATCACGGCGCCAGACAGGATCTGCGCGCCGATGGTTGATGACTTTTCAATCACGCAGACCGAGATATCCGGATCGAGCTGCTTGAGCCGGATCGCGAATGCCAAGCCAGCCGGTCCTGCGCCGACGGTGACAACGTCGTACTCCATCACGTCGCGCTCGATGACGGCATCGGCGACTTGTTCGACTTCGCTCACGCACTTCTCCCAGGCGGTCCTGCCAATGTCCCGATTTTCCGGGGTTTCAGTGGGTGCGGCAAATCCGTGCGCAAGCGCGGCTCAGTGCTCGCGGCTCAGTGCCTTGATTTTTCGCTGGGGTGCGCCGTTTCGTGGGCTTGTCCCGTGGCCAGAACCCAGCCCGCGATGTCATGCGTGGTCGCACCCAGGGCCCGGGTGAACGCATCGGCAACCAGGCTTACGTCTGTACCGGCTGCAGGTTGCGCATTCCGGAACGTGCGGCTTCCGACCACGAGTTGGTCATACGAGTGCAGCAGTTTGACGTTCACTTCGATGATGGCAGAAGGCACGGCGGCACCGGCGTACTCGGCTTCGAAATGGCGCAGGTCCATCACCAGCCGGTAGTCGGCGCCGATGCCACTGCCCTGGCGCGCGACGGCGCGTATTTTTCCGGAGTCTTCCAGCGTGCGCAGGACGCCTGATTCCAGCATCTCGGTCGGCGTGCGGGCCCAAGCGGTGTTCTTGTAGACCTGAAGCTCGCCGGGGACGGGGCTCACCGCGATGCGGGTGCTGTCTATCAT